>NZ_SGSW01000001.1:0-170860 GCF_004209125.1 Acinetobacter sp. WCHAc060033
CAAGGACAATTGGGTATTTGGTTTGCGCATAGTTTGAACTGACATAGTTGGGTTTGATTTGTGTTATTACGCCTGCTTGAGTCGATAAACTTATAAATAAGCTTAAAGTGAGCATGCTAGATAGAAGTAGTTTTATTTTCATTTTATCCTCATTCTTAATTTTTATTGACAATTCATTTTGTCACTAAAAATTATAAAGATAAAATAAATAGTGTATGTATTTTTGTGTAAAAAATAAACAATTTTGATGGGTGGGAGATGCTGAGGGGCAGCATCTTAATTGTTCTTTAGATTATAAACCTTGCAGTTTTAGGCGGTTGGCATGTTGCCTGAATAGAGCCACAGGGTCTTGAGAGAATAGACCACGTAAGCCCAATACCTGATTGACTTCATCAAAGTGATTATGCTCGTAGTCATTACGGATCACTTGACCATAATTGGCTGTACAAACAGATAAAATACCATCATTACTGGCAGTTCCCATGAACAGGGCAGGGACGATAGTCATTAATGCCGTATCCAAGACATCAAACAGATTGGTGACTTGACGATCACCTGTCCATGAATAGTGATGAATCCCATTGCTTGTGATTTTTTGTCCAGAATTTGAAATATTACAATTGGATGGGGTTGCAGCAGTGGCATATTTTGCATTAAAAATGGCAGTACCAATAATATTGAAAATTTTTGAAAGTGGTACTGCAACCACTTGATACTTTAACATATTATCTGCAAATTCCGCACCATGCATAGCGCCAGCTATAGCAGTTACTGATGCCACTTTGTTCGGGGCAACAGCTTCAACATATTGGCTAGTAGGACCACCATGACTATGACCAAACAAATTTACTTTGGGTTTTCCTGTCAGTGCAATGATTTCATCAACTTGTTGTAGGAGTTGTTCACCACGTATTTCTGTGGAATTTAAGGGCGAAACTTGAGTGGCATAGACTTGGGCTCCATTGCGGGCAAGGTCGGGGACAATTTGATACCAATAATCCATACCAAAAGCTTGTGTACCTAAACGACTAAAGCCAAACATGCCATGGGTAAGGACGATAGGATATTTAGTTTGCGCATAGTTCGAACTGACATAGTTGGGCTTGATTTGTGTTATTACGCTTGCTTGAGTCGATAAACTTATAAATAAGCTTAAAGTGAGCATGCTAGATAGAAGTGGTTTTATTTTCATTTTATCCTCATTTTTAATATTGTATTGACAATTCATTTTGTTAATTATGATTATAAAGATAAAGTAAATAGTATGTGTGAAAATCAAATAATATCGATGAATGGAAGATACTGAATATCAGTATCTTGATCATCTTTAAGATTATAAGCCTTCGAGTTTTAATCGATTGGCATGTTGGCGGAAGAGCACAACTGGATCAGGTGCAAACAACCCTTTTAAGCCTAAGATGAGATTGACTTCATCGAGGTGGCTTTGATTGTAATTGTCTCGAATAACTTGCCCAAAATGAGTATTACAACGACTGACCAGACCATCGTTATCTTTATTTTTATAAGAAAGCGGTGCTAATTGAGAGATAGCAGTATCCGCAATATCAAAGAGGTTGGTTATTTGTGCCGTCCCAGTCCATGAATAATGGTAAACACCATTCGTTGTTACTTTTTGTCCCTGTCCACAGTCTGTTGGGATCGCAGCACTAGGGTATTTGTTATTAAATTCTGTTGAACCTTTTTCACTGATACTTTTCAATGAGCGATCAAGGCTATTGCTTAATGATGGATTGCCTTCAAGAATGGTAATGATAGGTGCAATGAGATACTGTCCTAAAACCGTCATCACACTGCTTGCTGCTTGATTTGCCAGTAAATCATCCGCGACTTTCGAGCCTTTAATGGTACCCGCAACGGCTGTTAAAGAGGCTACTTTTTGCGGTGCGACGATTTCAATATAACGAATGGTTGGGCCACCATGGCTATGACCAATTAAATTGACTTTAGATGAACCAGTTAATGCGAGGACTTCATCGACTTGTTGTAAAAGTTGCTCCCCACGAACCTCAGTAGATTCCAATGGTGAAACTTGGGTTGCATAAACATTTGCACCATTTCGGGCAAGATCAGGTAGGATTTGGTAAAAATAATCCATACCAAAAGACTGTGTTCCTAAACGTGTGAAACCAAACATGCCATGATTAAATACGATGGGGTATTTGGTTTTTGCATAATCTGAACTGACATAGTTTGCACTGACTTTTTGGAGCCCAGAGGCAGAAGCCGACATTGTGCTGAGCCCTATGATGAGTCCGATTCCAAGTGCATTCATTGTTAATTTCATGGTGTATTACTCTTTTTGTTTTTGATGGTTTGAAAGAGCCATCATGCTGAGATATTTAGTTTTTAAGCAATCTGCGTTAACAGTTACTTTTTGCAAAAAATTGTGATGCTGAAACTTGAGTTTGATGCCGGCATTTACAGCAGCGACATAAACTCATTACCAATAACGTATTGTCGGTATTCTCTATATTCCCTGTGTATTGAAAATTTGATCATTAATTCGCAAATGGTAATTTCCCTCCTTGGTCATGAATAGTTTCAAAAGTTTGTAAGCGTAATTGCTCTTGTTGATTGCTAAATTGTTTTTGTTTGAGTTGTTCCACAGCACTTTGTTTTGCTGAATCACTCATATTACTTTTGATAATGCTGTCGCGATCAGTAAGATATTGGGTGACTTTACTTTTCCAATCATTGCGTTGTACATCTAAGCTTTCTAAGCGTTGTGTTGCTTCAGCACCGACAAGATTGGTGCGCATTTGACGTAATTCCTCAGCGGAACCTCCACGAGCTTTAATCTCAGCTGTGAGCTTTCTCAGATCTTCTAGTTGGTTGAGTTGCTGTAGGTTTTCTTTCCAATCTTCAGGAAGTTTGTCGAAGAGGTCTTTGAGTTTCTTGGCTTTTTCATCAGTAGATAAATTTTTATTGTCCATGATTGCCATACGATCCACAGTATATTGGTCATAGGTGTCTTGAGTGCCAAATAAGCCTTGAATTTCGTAGTCTGAAAAGAATTGTTTTCTTAAACTTTGGGTGTTATTCACAATTTGTTGATAATACTGCACACTTTCCTTATCCGCAGTGGGGGCTTGTAAGTCACCAAGTTTATTGCGGTAGTTGATGTAACGTGTCCATAAATCCCCGAGTTGTGAACGAACAGGATCTTGATAACTAACTTTGATATAGCTGAGAAAATCCGTTTTAATTTGTTCAACCGTTTTTTCACCATACTGAGTAATGAAATATTCAAAACAGTCTTTAGTTTGTTCATTCACAATCAAACGGTTGCTTGCATCTGTTCGGATTTGACAATTGATTTGGGTATCTTGTTGGCTTTTACTGGCAAAACTTATGGCTTCTGAAGCAGAAATTTGAGATGGAGCTAATTGTCCAGCTTGCTGCTGTAGTTGTAGTGTATTGTCTGAATTTTTAGTGTCTTGTGTACTTGGTTTTAACCAAAAAATAATCGCTAAAATAAGGATTAACAAAACAATAGTTGCTAACCCTAGCATTTTTTTTCTAGACAGCTCCATCTAATATCCTATTTTTTAATATTTTTATAGACAAAGCAATTTGACATAAAAGCATCAGTTTCTCATTTAAAATTTGTAAAAATAGACAAGTGGTTTTTGTTAAACTACATCAATCACATCTTTATATAGTCTGATTATGTCCGCTAAAGCTCAAAAAATATCACGTCGCCATATCAGTGGTGTTTTTTTATTGAATAAGCCTTTGGGTATTAGTTCAAATGCAGCCTTGCAGAAAGTACGTTGGTTATACCGTGCGCAAAAAGCAGGACATACAGGGGCTTTAGATCCTTTGGCTTCTGGTTTATTACCCATTTGTCTGGGTGAGGCGACGAAATTTTCACATTATTTACTCGATTCAACTAAGCGTTATCAAACCACAATTCAATTGGGCAATAGCACCACGACAGGTGATGTCGAAGGTGAAACCCTTTTAGAAAAAGCAGTTCCTGAATTAAACCCAGACATGATCGAGCTGGTTTTGGCGCAATTCACAGGAGATATTCAGCAAATTCCTCCGATGTATTCAGCACTTAAAAAAGAAGGTCGTCCTTTATATGAGTTGGCACGTAAAGGCATTGAGATCGAACGCGAAGCTCGTCCAATCACCATTGAGCAAATTCAACTTTTATCTTTTACAGCAGATTCAATAACGCTAGATGTGACTTGTTCAAAAGGGACGTATATCCGAGTTTTGGGTGAGGATATTGCCAAAGCCTTGGGTACTTATGGACATTTGACCTATTTACATCGAATTAAAACAGGACATTTTGATCTTCTTCCTGAATATACGATTGAGTATTTAGAAAGTTTGACTGAGCAACAGCGTGAAGCTTTGTTATTACCCGTGTATGCACCGATTGATCATTTCACTAAAATCCAAGCACCTGAAGGTCGTGCAGAATACTTTTGCCGCGGTATGGAAAGTAATATTGACCATGCTGCCGAGGCTGAGGTTTTGGTTTTTGAGGGTGATAAATGTTTAGGGCTGGCAGAAATTAGTGATAAAAAGCGTTTAATTCCAAAAAGAGTGTTAAACCTCTAAATAAACCATCAGTTTTGTTGGCAATGTTGTTATTATTTCTCACATTGTGAAAACTTTAGAGTAAGTGGTATGGAATTTGATCTGATCCTCAGTCTAATCTTTTTTGCCTTTTGTGCAGGTGCAATTGATGCGGCTGTCGGAGGTGGGGGACTTATTCAAATTCCAGCGTTAATGGGCGCGTTACCGCATTATCCAACTGCAACGATCTTTGGAACCAATAAACTGGCTTCTATTTGTGGAACGGCATCTGCTGCTTTCTCTTATTTAAAACAAGTCAAAATCCAGTGGAAATTACTTGCTGTTATTGGTGTTACTGCATTTATCAGTTCATTTGGTGGTGCAGCATGTGTATCACTGATTCCTCAAAATATTCTGCGACCATTCGTGCTATTCATGCTGATTGTGATTGCGATTTATACTTTGTTAAAAAAGCAATTTGGTCAAATACATATTCAACAAGAAATCACCAATAAAATGCTATTGATCGCAGGAGTCGGTGGTTTAGCCATTGGTTTCTATGATGGTATTTTTGGACCAGGAACAGGAAGTTTCTTTATTTTTTATTTCATTCGTTATTTAAAAGTTGATTTTTTACATGCATCTGCATTGTCAAAAATCGGTAATTTTATGACCAACTTTGCTGCTTTAAGTTTCTTCATTCCTACCGGACATGTGTTATTTCAACTGGGTTTAATGATGGCAGTTGCTAACGTTTGTGGTTCATTGGTCGGAGTAAAAATGGCTTTGAAATATGGTAGTGGCTTTATTCGTATTTTATTTCTAATTCTTGTGAGTGTCTTAATCTGCCGTTTAGCTTATCAAATGTTTATGGGTTAAAGATGTGAGTTAAGGCTTTTAATATTACGATTATCGTATTTGAGTTTATTAGGACATGGAAATTTTCGTTCTAATAAACTTTAAGTTATTCAATATTTCTAAAATCATAATTTTATATTGTTCAAGTGCTAATTGAGATGTAGTTGATCTGACCATCTATGTGATCGAAGCCGAGTGTCATAAAAAGAGCACTCAAATAAAAAGTGATTATTCACTAATGGGAAAAGCGGGATATCATTCCGAGAGGCTTAGTGTTTATAGTTACTGTTATTTTTTCTTGCCCATCGAAATTTCCTCATACTTCATTTGACTAAACATGCCTGATTTTAAACCTGACACGGTAATTGCCATTTCTTTACGGAAGTAGGGAATACGATACATCCATGAAAAGCTTAGATCACGGAATCCACCTGCCCACCAATGTTCCGATTGATAGAGTGGTGTGAGTAGGCGACTTAAAAATTGATAAAAGGCTGTCGAACTTTGACGATGTTGGTGATAAGTTTTCCAAAGCTGTGGATAATCAAGTGATCCATTCTGTGTTGCATTTTCAACAGCTTGTCCTAAAGCCCACGCATCCAAAAGTGCCATATTTGCACCTTGCCCAAGTTGTGGGCTCATGGCATGTGCCGCATCGCCAATCACACCAATGCGACCCTCGCCAAACTTTGACATCACCACATCACGATAATTTGCTGAAAGCCATTGCTGTTTATCTTCAGGATTGGCAATCACTTGTTCTAACCAATCTGCGACAGGTGACCAACGTTTTGAAATTTGTTTTAACCATTCTGAACGTGCTTGATTGGTCTGTAAAAAATTGCCCAATTGATCTGTGGGTAAACTCCAAAACACACTTGAAAGCCGTTGCTCAGGTGCAGTTGGTATAGCACCTGTTGGCAGGATTCCCATCATGATTTTAGAGCGATCATAAAACTGATGCAGAATTTGGGTATCGAAGTCTAAACATTCGGGAACAATGGTCCATTTTGCACCCCACGGATAGGCTTGATCGACTTTAACCCACGACTTGGGTCTGAGTTCGCTTCTTGCACCATTGGCAATAATCACACAATCAAAAACTTGATCGAATTTTTCACCATTGACAGTACCATAGACTCGAATTTCATCTGCAGCTTCTTCAAGGCATTGAATATCTGTATTCATTTTCCATGTGATCAAATCAGGATATTCACGGCATTTATGTTCAAGAACATGACAGAGCGTTGCTCTGTGAATCCCTAGACCATAAAAATCGGGATGTGCTTGTGCATAATGACTATCGACCAGTTTAAAGCCACTTGGTAGTTGACCTTCTAAGCCTGTTACGATTGCACCCAATTTTACAGCATCATCCAATACGCCTAAATGTTCAAATACTGCAAGCCCTGAGGGTTGTAGTAATAAGCCTGCACCCACAGGTTCGAGTTTTTCAGCTTTTTCAAATAGAGTGACGTGAATATTTTGTCGTGCCAATAGGATTGTGGTGGCAAGCCCTGCGGTTCCTGCACCGACGATGGCAATTTTTAGATTTTTTGTTTGAATCATTATTCAGAAGTGTATTTGTAATTGTTTTCAATTTAACAAATTAAGTAGCTTAAGCAAGTTATAAATTTATGGATAAAATTTTTAATTCTCACTCAGTCCCCCTTTAAAGAGGGACTTGCCTACGATTTACAAATCCATCATCACATCAGCAAAATTCTGCTTTTCCACCAGTTCTAAAAATTCATCGCCCATACGTTGACTTTCAGCCACAGACTGTCGCCATAATTTTTTACGTTCACTATCTGATAAGCCTTTCATCACAAAGTCTTTACGGTCAGGGAGGCGACCCAAAGGCAATGATTTTAGGTATTCCGCAGACGGTGAAAGTAGCAAAGTCCGTGCTTGATTTTCAGGATTGGCTTTGCGGGATTTAAACATCTTATCGAACCAACCAGGGGTGATACTGTCGGTGAAATGTGGATATAAAACAATCCCTTTACTGTCAAATGGCAAGTCGATGTGATAGTCGATCAAACCGCCATCACGATATGCGCCTTGTGGTGCATCGGCAATATTTTTTACTGCAGGAGTTACACCCGGAATCGAGCCTGAAGCCATCAGCCAATCTGCGACATTGTTGGTATTAAAATTGACATAATGGGTTGTAAAGGCATCATCCTGAATTTTAAATTGTGGGAAATGTTCAGGCTGACTGATTACCCGTTGCATAAATTTATTCAAGTGATTGCGTGAAATTGCATTGCTACCAATGATGCCCAGTAATGAACTATATAAGGCAAGCTTTTGATCACTTTGGAAAATATGTTCTGCCTTAGCTGCGATAATCGCAAGGTGATAATCAGGGTGAGTGACTAATTTTTCAGATTGATCGCCTAATATTCCATGTAACATATCACGTGATATTTTTTCAATATCAGCGATTTTCATGCCTTTATGAAAGGGTAGATTGATATATAACTCTGCCAGTTGTTCAGCGCCTTTTTTCTCACCTTGTGCAATGAGGCTTGCAAAACGCCATGCACCCACTGATGAGCCGATGAGATAACGACGTTGTTTCGCTCTTTGTAGGAAATCACCGAAAATGGCTTGATCCAGACCCATTAAACCTATGCCTTTGGGACCGCCTGCCGCACCAGGAATCATATCAACATGGTGTGCTTGTAGTCCTTCTTTTTGAATCAGTTGTTTGGCAAGTGTGCCTGCTTGGATAGTTAAAGTAGCAGGGTGTTTTTGTAGGATTTGGGTCATGGGTTCACTCACTCAAACGGATGAGGGTATTTTAGTGGTGAGGGATTGTTGGACAATGGCGAGAGGTTTCAGTGGGTGACTTGGGAGTCATGACTGTTCTTTATGCCAGCGTAAATGAAAGTATTCTTCTATATGTATTGAAGAGTCAAAAGTATACTCACGATTACAGCTGCCAAAAAAGTTATTCCAGTCATCTAAATCTAAAAATTCTTGTATATCTGAATCAAATGCCTGCCCAATTTCTGGGAAGTCCGACTTGAAAATATTATCGGAATTTTCTAAGCCAGATTTTTGAGTTATGACAATCTGCTCTTCAATTAGATTCTGTGCAATGTGGTATTGGATGACTCCATTTTCAAGTTTTATAAATTGTGCTTCTGCTGTGGTTGTTTTCAATTTACCCAGTAAAACTGTGGTTTTATACTTTTTAGATAAATATATTAAAAAATCAAAAATGAGAGGATCTGTTAAATCATGATAAGGAAAGTTAATGTCAACCCAATAAATACTATGGTTACAGGAAACGACAATAGTATGAATTTTTTTATTGTGGTCGGTTAAATACCATTCCTGAATAATTGGTAAACTCAGTTGATAAGTAATTTTATAAAAATGTTTTATTTCATCTATAACGGAACAAATAGATAGATGTTGAATACTTATGTTGGAAAAAGTTCCCATATTAAATTCACTACATTTTCTATTTTTAATAACAAATCACATCAACGCTGATGTGATTCTTTATTTTTAAATGCTTAAACTATTTCGCAATCCGCCAAACAGCTAAAACACTCGCCAATACAATGAGTACAATCGACACATACCACGGTGCAATAATCGCTATCGACAATAAAATCGCCATGATACTGCCGAACATCCAACTGCGTTTTTGTTGATGTTCAACTTCCAAACGCATCATTTGCAATTCATGTAACTGTTTCGAATGCCATGCAGACTGATTTTTCAGACCATTCAAACTATCAATCAGCAATGTAGGGAAATCTTGCACACCTAACAGTAGGTCAGGAATTTTTTGTCCTAATTCCTTTAAGTTTTTCTGCGGATTCATCTGTGCTTTAACCCATTCGGTCAGAATCGGTTTTGCCAAACTCCAAATGTCCAAATCAGGATAGAGATCTGTCCCTAAGCCTTCCACATGCACCAATGTTTTGAGTAATAACATCAGTTGTGGCGGAATTTCCAAATGGAAACGACGGGCAATGTCCATGACTTGAATCAGAATGCCTGCAAAATCCAACTCGTGCATTGGTTTAGACACCATCGGTCCAACGGTACGACGCATTTCACGGGCGAGGGCATCTTGATCAGTTCCCGGTGGAATCCAACCCGCTTGATGCACGATCTGAATCAATTGCATAAAGTCGCTATTCATTACCGCAAGTAACATACGGGCAACGGTCATCTGATCTGACTTGGACAACTCACCCATAATTGCACAGTCAAGGGCAATATAACGAGGTTTGCTTGGATTCAAGGTTTCAACAAAGACATTTCCCGGATGCATGTCTGCATGGAAAAAGTTGTCACGGAACACTTGGGTAAAGAAAATGGTTAACCCTTTTTCAGCTAAATCTTTACGATCCATGCCGAGTTTTTCAAAGGTTTCAATGTCAGAAATGGGTACACCTGTGATGCGTTCAGCGACCATCACATCTTTACTATCCATATATACTTCAGGCACATACATCATGTTTGAGCCTGTGAAGTAATGGCGCATACGGCGGGTATTATCCGCTTCTAAAGTCAAATCCAATTCATTCAAAATGACTTGACGATAGTTCTCGATAATTTCTGAAATATGCACAGCTCGTGCTGCTTCAAGGCGCTTTTCCAAATTCGTGCCTAGCCATCTTAGAATTTCAAAATCCTCTAAGATTTGACTACGAATATCAGGTCGAGTGACTTTAATGACCACTTCACGACCATCATGTAAAGCTGCCGTGTGTACTTGCGCAATCGAAGCCGCAGCTAAAGGCTGTTCATCAAAACGAGCGAAAAGTGTTGAGATATTGGCTTTGAGTGATTCTTCAATACGTGTTCTTGCAACATCTGAATCAAAAGGTTTGACACGATCTTGCAATAACACCAATTGCTGTAGAATTTCAGGTGGAATCAAATCACGGCGTGTTGAAAGTAATTGCCCTAACTTGATTGCCAAAGGTCCCATTTTTTCTAAAGCTTCTTTGAGCTTCAGTGGATTTTTCTTCTCTTTACTTGACCATGCCGCAGGGTGCATACGAATAATCGACAAGGCATGGCGGGCTTTTTCAGGTAATTCTTCCGCAGGTACCAATGTATCGAGTCTATAGTGAGCAGCGATGCGCCACAGGTCGAGCAATCGGGAAATGTGCGGAATCATAAATGGTCTTACCTAGGTTGTTCAGAGTTGAAATGGTTTTGAAGCTCTTGGATTTTCGCTTCAAGCCGATCAATATTTTGGTTGAGAGAACGGGTATCCTGTTGCAAATCATTCATTTGCCAACGTGGAGCAACTAAGCCAGTGTCTTCTTTTAAAAAGTCTTCGGCAAAAAATAAATGACTTTGTAAAGAGCGTTTGATCAGTTTTGGTGCAAGCTGAATTTTACCAATTTCATGTGCAAGTGCAGGACCAATCCACGGGCTTAAATGCGAGGCTAAATCAGGTTCAGCCTGTTGCAGAATACGTTGAATATCCTGTAGCAGGTGATAATCACCTTGAAGTGGAATATTACCAATATCTTCTGCAACAAACAGTTTGGCGAGTTCAACTACACTTTTGACATGTAAAGTCGCAGTTGCTTCTGAAATCGCAACTGTTTGATCAAAAGGACGTTGTTCAAAGATCGATGGTGTATCACTTTTACCTGTCACCGTCGGTTCAAGCCGAACTTTATGCGTATCAAAAAATACATCAACAGACAATTGTGGTGAATCGATCACCACACGTAATAATTTACCTTGTAATTCATCGAATTGGATACGAGTGATCGCATCCAAATTGATAAATTGATTGATCAGCCGTTCAACAGCACCGAGTGCCAAAATTGACCACATGGCAATTGACCTTTAAAGTTTAAAACCGCGATGCACAGCCACGATTCCACCTGTTAGGTTGTGGTAATCGGTGTTTTGGAAGCCTGCATTTTCCATCATACCTTTTAAAGTGCGTTGGTCTGGATGCATACGGATTGATTCAGCCAAATATTTATAACTTTCAGAATCATTCGCCACAAGTTTACCCATGATCGGTAAAGCAGTGAATGAATACAAATCATACAATTTTGAGAATGGTTCGAACACAGGTTTAGAGAATTCTAAAATGAGTAAACGGCCGCCTGGCTTAAGTACACGATACATCGCAACAAGTGCCGCATCTTTATCGGTCACGTTACGTAAACCAAAACTGATGGTTAAAAGGTCAAAACTATTGTCTGCAAATGGCTCTAAAGTTTCAGCATTTGCCAATACGAAATCCACATTGGTACAGCCTGCATCGAGTAAACGATCACGACCCACATTCAACATTGATTCGTTAATGTCTGATAATACAACGTGACCTGTAGGACCCACTTCACGGCTGAAGACTTTGGCTAAGTCACCTGTACCGCCTGCAATATCAAGCACATGCTGACCACGACGCACACCTGACATATTGATCGCAAAACGCTTCCATAAGCGGTGGATCCCGAAAGACATCAAGTCATTCATGATGTCATATTTAGCCGCAACTGAGTGGAACACTTCCGCCACTTTTTGTGCTTTATCTTCACTGCTAACCGTTTGGTAGCCGAAATGTGTGGTTGCACCGACATTGCCTGTGTTTGCGCCACGAGGTAGATTGTATTTAGGCACAGTGCCTGAAACTGGGGTATCGGTCAGCTGTTGTTGTAAAGATTGTTGCTGACCTTGTGGTGCGCCTTGTGGTAATGGTTCGGTTAAGAATGGGCTCACTTTGTCTGTATTGGTTGCCGTTTCAGCAGGTGCTGTAGGCTTTTGGTCTTCATTCGACATTTGAGTCACTCCTGAACACAAAAATGGGAAATTTTATATTGCCCTGCATAATGACAGATTCTGAAAAAATTTGCAGTCATCATCCAACAATTGTTATGAATAATATACAAAAACCGATCTAAAAGATCGGTTTGTTGAGTGCACAATTAAAATTAAATTTCAAATGGATGTGGATGCCCTGAATGGACTTTTTCAACAATCTCAGTTTCTTTTACGGTAAATTCGTGAATAAACTTGGCTGCGGATTTCATCGGTTTCATTGCCACAAAACCTTCACCAATAAAGTCATACATCAGTTCAAATTTATATTTCGCTGCTGTGCCTTTACACATTTTAAAAGCAGTATGCATGATAAATGAGCGCATATATTTATCCAATGCGCCGCCCAAATCATCCAATAGCCCCAATTGCTCTAAACGGGCATCGTGTTGATCAAGTTTAAGCAAGGTTTGGCGCATCATTTCGTCATCAATGGCTTGGTCAGCAGGGTAGTCTTGTAAAAGTTGTGCTGCGACTTGTTCATCGAGTTGCATTGCCAATACAGCAAGCCCGACTGACTTTAAACCTGTTTTGATGGCATTTTCAGGAATGATTTTTTCTGCTTTGTGCGCATACTTTAAAAGGCGTTCAATTTGCAAAGCGAGATCATCAAACTCAGGACCACCATATAAACGGTTGATAAAGTATTTCGCCATCAACTGGTTTTCTTTTTGGTTAAACAAATCATGGTGCGTTTTTTGAATGCGAACTTTTAACCAATCTTGGGCTTCATGTAGGCGCTTTTCAAGAATTGGGTCAGTGTGATAACTCAATTGTTGGTATTGTTCTAAAAGCTGATCGAGTGCAGCAAGTTTTGACATACAAAAACTCTAAATTTCGTTTTATAAAAGCATAAAGGCAGTTTAATCATATCGCCATGACAAAAGTACAAAAACAATTGGGAAATATGGTCAGTGGATGTCTTATTCAGCGAGATTAGTTTGCTTCGCTGTATTTTTATACAGAAAAGATATGGTGTGATTTTAGAGAATGGTTATACTCGAATGAAGTACAGTTAAATCAAAAGAGTAGCAAATGGTTGAAGAACAACTACAATTTTCATTGCGGGATGAAGAAGAACTTTCGGTTGATTTGATTGAAGCACAATACGCACTTAAAAATTCTAAAGGTCAAAACAATGCCAAAAGCATCGTGATCTTGGTCAGTGGTATTGAGCTTGCGGGTAAAGGTGAAGCAGTAAAACAATTACGTGAATGGGTTGATCCACGTTATTTACGTGTTAAAGCTGATCCTGCATATCTATTTAGTGCCAAGCAAACATTTTGGCAGCCCTATGCAAGACATATCCCTGCTGAAGGGCAAATCCAAGTCTTTTTTGGCAACTGGTATAGTGATTTATTATCAACGGCAATGCATGTGTCTAAGCCTTTGGATGAAACGTTATTTGATGCCTATATCGAAAGCATGCGCACATTTGAACAGGATTTAAAAAATAACCATGTGGATGTGATTAAAGTCTGGTTTGATCTGCCGTGGAAAAATTTGCAAAAGCGTCTGGATAATATTGATGCCTCTGAGCAACGTTGGCATAAGTTGATGGGTTTGGATTGGCGCAATAAAAAGCAATATGACACCATACAAAAGCTTCGTCAGCGTTTTACTGATGATTGGTATGTGATTGATTGTGAAGATGAAGAAGTTCGTGATCAACAATTTGCACAATATATTTTGCATGCCTTAAAACAACTACCGAAACATAAAACCACAGTAAGAACTAAGTGGAAGCAAGCCCCTGTTCCTGAAAGTCTGTTGAATCCATCTACTGATGAGATGAAAAATGATGATTATAAGGCTGAGTTAAAGAAATTATCCAAGAAAGTCTCTGATGCCTTGCGTAATGACCCACGTAATATTGTGGTGACGTTTGAAGGTATGGATGCTGCGGGGAAAGGTGGTGCGATCAAGCGGATTGTTAAAAATCTTGATCCTCGTGAATATGAAATTCATACCATTGCCGCACCTGAGCAGTATGAGTTACGTCGTCCGTATTTGTGGCGCTTTTGGACGAAGCTTCAACCTGAGGAAAAGATCAGCATTTTTGACCGCACTTGGTATGGGCGGGTTTTGGTGGAACGGATTGAGGGCTTTGCTAAACCTGCGGAATGGCAACGTGCTTATGATGAAATCAATCGTTTTGAAAAAGATTTAACTGATAATCAAACCGTGATCATTAAGTTTTGGCTGGCGATTAGCAAAGATGAGCAAGAGGCTCGTTTTAAAGCACGTGAAGAAACACCGCATAAGCGTTTTAAAATTACCCCAGATGATTGGCGTAATCGTGGGCATTGGGATGATTATCTCAATGCGGCTGTAGATATGTTTGAGCGGACCAATACTGAGTATGCGCCGTGGCATATTGTTTCAACCAATGATAAGTATTCTGCTCGGATTCAAGTGCTTAAGGCGATATTGAAACAATTGAAAGTGGATTGAAAATTGACAATGATTAATTGATTTAAACGGGAGCGAGGCGATGGGAAATTTAAGCATTATTTTAAATGAGTATAAATTGAAACTCGCCAAGCCTTCAGAAAAATTGTTGAATCAATTGCTACGTAAATTGAGCAGTGATTCTTATTATCCTGATGCTAAAAATATTCAGAAATTACAAGAAATTTCATCGCCTGATATTGATGAGTATCTCATTGATTGCTTGGAATGCTATCAGCAAACTGCGGAAATGTTTCATACAGATAGCCATGATGTTGTGGCTTTAAGAGCTGTTTGGGCAGTCTTGGGATTTTCAGAACAGCACAGCGTAAAGCAATGGTTGGATCGTTTTATTTCACAAAATATTGCGGATCAACCTGTCTATTTATCAATCTTGTATGACATGTTGAAGCTAGCCAATGCACAACATCCTGCCGTACTTCGGATTCAGCAATATTATGCAGAGATTATGCCCCAATTGGTTGGCTATCAAATATTACAGAAGTTACAGATTACGCCACCTGATCTTTTGGATTGGTCAATTTCGCTTGTTTTAACTACCGATGGTAAATGGTCAACGCCTGCTGAGTTAAGTGAGGATGAAAGACAAAAAAGGTTTACTTTTGAGCTTGCATTGAGTTCTCCTCAGGTGATGAATGATACTTATGAGGTTAATTTGGAAAATGCATCATCAAGCCAAAAAAGACGGATGAAAGTCAAAGATAGTCATATTTTTAGTATTGATTTTGATCAACAAACTTTTCCAAAGTTAGACCTTTTAAATCTCAAGAAATTTATTGAGGACATTGAGGCACAATACGGTATTTCGTTTAATTTTGAGCAGATTGCATATTTATCTGTCAGTAAAGGCATACCACGCAAGAAAATAGAGCAATGGATTCAGAATCGTTTTGAATTTTGAGTGAGTTTTCTTTTTAAACTTTATTCTGATCAATTTAGAACATCGGATTATGAGCCCGATGTTCTAAGCGACTTAAAATATTTACATCAAGAATACTTCACCACACTCGCATTCTGTTTCTGCTGAATGCCTTTTGCCAATTTATAACATTCATCCACATGCGCTTCGGCAACTTTCTTCATCACGATATAGCCCAAACTTGCCGCAATGATCGAACCGCCCAAAGGAATGAATTTAGTCACTTGTTTAGTAATGACTTTGGCAGCAACATTATTCAAAGAAGATTTCACCGCAGTACGAGCAACAACTAAACCTGAAAACTCAAAACCACGTTTACGCAATTCATTCCAATGGATTTTTTTAGTCGCAGGGTCATAAACGCTGATCTGATCAGGTGCTAAACCAAAACGTGCATTAATTTCAGGAATCAATTGCGATAAAATTCCCACATCAATCACCACATCAAAAAATGGTACAGGGACAACGGCTGCACCTGCTGAAAAATAAGCACGTTTTTTGACGAGTTCTAAACATTCATTACGAATTTGTTCTAAATTTAAAGTTGGGTCGATTGAATCTGGGATTTTATCAATTTTCATAAAACAATTACCTATTTTTCAAGCGTTTTATATTTCTGTAGACACCAGTTTTTAAGCTCGAAGGTGTGAAGTTATTTCCAAATATAGTGTAAAAATGCCATAGTATGACGCAGTTGTATAGTGGTGAATGTTTATGTTTATGTTTATGTTTTTGTGCATCACCATGCAGAGTAAAATATTGACAGTTGAGGGATTATGGCAATACATGTGATTCAAAGCCAACGCATTGACGTTTTGGTGCAAGGACTTTTGCAAAATACGACACAGCCATCTAAAAATCCTTTTGCTGTCCTGCAAACACAACATTTTATTGTACCGAGCCCTGCTGTTCAGGAATGGCTCAGTCAACGTATCGCTGAACAACAAGGTATTAGTGCCAATAGTCAATTTCACCAACGGATTCGTGGTTTTCAGTGGTTTGCTTATCAACAAGTTTTAGAAGATAAAGATAAAGTTCGTAAAGCCAATATTCCACGTTTGATTATGAAATGGCGCATTTATCAAACCCTGAAAAGCTTTATTGAAAATGATGAAAATAGCCTTGCTGAACATCATCCTTTACATAGCATTATCCAACGTATTTACGATGCTGCTTCACAGCTTGAAAATGGTTTAGACAAACAACTGAAAAAGCAAAGTATGTTGTATTGGGTGTCTGAACAAGTATCAAAGTTATTCAGTAACTACATGATGTATCGTGGCGAATGCCAACGTGCATGTGAAAATGTCTGTACCTGTCCAAGCAATTGGCTTGGGCAATGGGGACGTGGTCAAGAACTCAATTTAGAACAACAATTCTTTAAAACTAATCAAGCGATTTCAGCATTCACTTTAAATCAAGCGCAAGAATTGGAAAGCTGGCAACGATGGTTGTGGCAACAGACATTTCATGATGATTTTGTTGAAATGCAAAGTATTGATGATGATTTTTGGCAGATTTTAGATGATGAGGTTAAACGTCCTTTCGCATTGAAAAAATTGCCAAGTCGTTTAATTGTCTTCACCTTACTCGATTTGCCACCCAGTCAATTGCAGTTTTTAAGACGATTGGGACAATATTTAGATGTCATTATTCTGCATTACAACCCATCGCAAGAATATTGGGCAGACAGTGTCGATCCAAACTGGAAAAAACAATACGATTTGCGTGTTAAAGAACGTTTTATTGCCAAGCATCCCAAAGCGACAGATGAAGATATTCAAAAGTTCTTTGATGAATTTACTTTAAATTTTAATGCTGAAATTCGTGAATCTCGTCATCCATTACTCACTCGTTTTGGTAAACAAGCCCGTGATCATTTCTCGATTCTTTCCAATCTTTCATCAGGTGATGAAGGGCAATGGGTAGATGCCTTTGTTGATGAAGAGCCGAGCAATTTATTGACCAAGTTACAGTCTGATATTCTGTATTTGGTTGAGCCTGAACCGCATGCTTATCCGATTGCTGAGGACGATGATTCGATTCAAATTCATGTCTGTCATTCGTCATTGCGTCAGTTGGAAGTTTTAAAAGATCAATTGATTCATTGGTTAGTACAAGGTACGGCAGAAAATCCACATCGTCCGAGTGATATTCTGGTTTTAGTTCCAGATTTAAAACAAATTGAACCGCTAATTCGTAGTGTATTCCCACATACGCCAAACCAAGATAGTGTCTATCTACCAGTAAAAATTGCAGGGGTGACGCAACTGGATGCCAATAATGCATGGCGTGCAGTGCTTGGGCGTATTCAGTTGGTTGAAGGGCGTTTTAGCGTTGAAGATTTTGCCGATTGGCTGAATTTGAATGCCACGCAAATCCGCTATGAGCTCGATGTTTCCAATACCGAACGCATGATTGATTTATTGATCAGTGCAGGGTTTAAGCGTGGTTTGGATGCACAACATTTACAACGTTCACTCAGTGCTGACGATACTGATTACCGTTTTAGCTTTAAATATGCCTTAGATCGTTTGGCATTGGGTATGGCGGTTCCAGAGCATCAGATTTTTAAACATGCGAATGGCGATACTTTAAGTTATACCCAAGTTTTAGCCAGTGATTTTGAACTCATTGCTAAGTTAATTCAGATTTACCAAGACTTTGACCAGCGCCGTGATTGGATGATTGCGCATGAACTGGGTAAAAATACCCAGCTAAAATGCTATGTCGATGCATGGTTAAAATTGCTGAATCAAGACATCCTTGAATTTGAACAAGCAGGTGTTGAAGCATTAACAGTAGTTAAGAAAATCCTCAAAAAACAGGATACGATGTTATCGCTAGCATACAGAAATAAAGAGGATATTCAAAAATCCAATGAGCTAAAACAGATTAAGTTGCCTTTACCTTATTTACTTAATGAAATTAACAATCTATTAGATGGGCAAATTGATCAAGCTCTACCGACAGGTCAGATCACCTTTAGTCAGATTGGGCAAATTCGACCATTACCCTATAAATTAATGGTGATGATGAATTTAGACGGTGGAAAATTCCCAGATCGGAATGTGCATTTACCCTTTGATTTAATGGAAATTCTAAAACCACAATTGGGTGATCGTTCTCGTTTGGATGACGACCAAGGTGCATTTTTAGATGCTTTGTTATTAGCGCAGGAAAATCTATGGCTATTTTATAATGGCTTTGATGTCAGCGATGGTGAAGTGCGTGATCCATCCAGTGTCTTGCAGGAATTGGTCAATCATATTGCTTTGATTGCACAGTCTACGGGTGCTTTATTCAACTCACCTGATCAGGCAGATCAGATGGTTAATTTGAATGGTATTGAAGTCCCTGAACAAATTCAGTCTTTATACCATATTCATACTTTACAGCCTTTTGATCCGAATGGTTTTGAAGCTACGCAGAATATCCGCTATCAAGATCAATGGTTCGTTGTGGCACAACAGATTCGTCAAGCGGAAAATTTATCGAAACGTACAGCTTGGGCAAATACACCTTATCCAATCGTTCAGGAAGACATGACTGTATTGGATGCAGGGCAATGGATTCAGGATGTAACTTTCCCTGCGCGTTTATATTTAAAAACTTTGGGCGTGGAAAATCTACGTGCAGAAGATATTCCGACATTGAATGAGCCTTTGATTCTCGATGGTTTAGCACGTTATCAAATTCGTGATTTTTTACAGAAAAGCGATACGCAAAACAACGCAACTGATATTGGCTTATTACAAGATCAATTGCCAATGGGTAAGGTTCAGCAGAGTGCATGGCAAATGAGCTTAGCTGAACAAGATAATCTACAAGAACGCTTAAAACGCTATGCACCGGAAGTGACAGCGACCACACAACGGCAATGGCGTATTGAAAAGAATGTGGTCATGAATATCACTGTGCCAAAACAATTCGGTGTGGATTGGGTTAGTTTAGATGCATCCAGTGGTCGTGCCAAACGCCGTGCCAAAGTCTGGCTCGAATATTTGTTGTGGTTGAGTTATTTAAATCTCGCAGGTGAGCAAGCCAAAGATTTACAACGTATTGCGGTGTTTAGTGACGTGACCATTCTCAATACTGGGCTGAGTTCGGAGCAAGCCAAAGCACATCTATTGGCATGGTTCCAAGCCTTTACTTATGGGCAATCTGAACCTTTGGTTTTGCCCGCAGGATTATTATTAAAACTTGCTGAAAATAAAAAGCAACTCGAATGGAGCGAAGAAGAGGGACAAACCCATATTGAAAACTTTGCGGATATTCTGGCGGAATGGAACAAGAGTGATGCATTTCTACCTTATGATTTAACTGAGATGGAATGGAGTCGTCAGCATCGAGATTGGCAGTTTATTTTACAAGAACAGGATGCAACAGCCTTGTTGAAACATGCCTGTGATCAATTTGCCCATGATCTGTATCAACCGATTTATCAGCATCAAACTGTTGCAGAGGAATAATCATGACTGAATCAACTTCTGCCGACAATGTTGTAAATAAACATGTTGCGAATAAAAAGATTTCCATTGAACCGATTGGCGATATGCAATTTTCAGGATTGCATTGGATTGAGGCTTCGGCAGGAACAGGGAAAACCTATACCTTATCCAGTTTAATGGTTCGTATTTTTCTTGAGAAATATTTACCGAGCCAAGTGATTGCGACCACTTTTACCCGTAAAGCTGCGGCAGAATTAAAAAGTCGTATCCGTTTGCGTTTGCAGGAAACATTTCGTTATTTCGAGTCTTGTCGTGAATTGACCGAAGCAGAAGTATTAGCCAAAGCACAACAAGAGACCGATCCCTTATTCGCCAAAGTACTGGTGACTTTTGCAACGCAGATTGCCTATGCTTGTGAGCGTTTAAAATTGGTCATTGACCAACTCGATGAGCTATTCGTCGGGACATTAGACAGTTTTAGTCAGAAGTTATTACGTGAGTTCGCTTTTGAAAGTGGCAAAATTGAACGGGCTGAAATTACTGATGATGCGAAAAGTTATAGTCATCAATTGATTCACGACATATTGCGTGCATGGATTCAAAAGCAACCGCAAGAAATTGTGGATAGCTTGATGTTTGCAGGAGAGTTACGTGGCGTTGATTATTATGTGGCGACGGTTGAGCAAAGTTTAAATTTTGCTTCAGCGCAGTTTATTGAACCACAGTTTTCTAGTGCTGATTCTCAAATATTTCAGCAAGCCATTGAACAACTCGCTCAGATTAAACCAGAGAAACTACAAAGCCTAGAAGCCTATTATTTGTTGGATGGTGAATATTATAAATTCATCAATGGGACGAAATTTAGAAGTGATCGTTTCCATCGAATTTTTGCCAAAAGCTTGCCGCAGATTATTCAAACCGTTCAGAAGAATGATTATAAGCATTATCTAAGCTCAAGCCTTGCCACAGCAAAGACTGATTTTGCTACGCTGATTAAAGTGTTACGTGAGCAACAAATTTTCAAGAAAGCTGCGCCTGAAAAGGTACAAATTGATTTTTATCAACATGCGGTGATTCAACAGCTTTTAAAGATTTATGAAGCCATTGAAACATTTGAAAATCAGTTACTGGGTACCAATACATTTTTAAAATATTATTTGGCACAAGAGGTTAAACAGCGTTTACCACAGGTCTTGCAACAAAAGGGCGAAACCACCTTTGCACAGCAAATTCGCACATTAGCCGAAGCTTTACAAGGAGAGCAAGGACAACGCTTTGCGACTTTTGTACATGCGCGTTATCCCTTGATTCTGGTGGACGAATTCCAAGATACTAACCAAGATCAGGATGATATGTTGGCGCAAATTTGGCGTCATCCAAGCCGAGTGAAAAAAGGCTGTATGATCATGGTCGGTGACCGTAAACAAGCGATTTATGGTTTCCGTGGCGGTGATATGCTGACCTTTTTAAAGGCGCATCAAGACGTTTTTGGCAAAGATGGGCATGAATACAACCTGATTTATAACCATCGTTCAGTTAAACCGTTGGTTGAAGTGGTCGATGCATTATTCCAACAGCAAATGGATTTTGGTGAACAGGTGATCTATACCCCTGTACAAGCAGGTAGTCGTCCGCATCCTGATTTAATTGATCAAGATATTGCCAATCCACAACCGCTACGTTGGTTGAAATTAGAAGATAAAAATCAAGAAGCAGAGCAAGTCGCTTGGAAAATTCGTGATCTGCTCAATCAAGGCATTCAAGGCAATTTATATTTTGTTGAAAAATCAGGGCAGCGAAATATTGATGAAAATGATATTGCCATTTTATCCAAAAACCACGATGGTTTAGACAAAGCGCAATCTGCATTAAATTATTTAGGTATTCGTACCAATCGACCTTCGAAAAAAAGTGTTTTTGAAAGTCAGATTGCTCAAGATGTGGGTGCGGTATTATCGGCAATTCTTTATCCCTACCATGAAGCAAAAATTAAACGGGCTTTACTCAGTCGCTTATTGGATTTTGATTTAAAACAATTGGTTGCATTGGAGCAACATGCGGATGGTTTAAGTCAGTATATTGAGCTATTCGATCAAATCCGTGAGATGTGGCTGAATCAAGGCTTTTTAACCGCTTGGCAATTTGCACTGAATCAATTTTTAGTCTGGACAAAATTAGTCGCTACACAAAGTCGTGACAATGAACGCGTGGTGGTGAATTTACGTCATTTAACCGAATTGCTCAGTCAGCACAGTGAAGAATATCAAGGTGCGCAAAATCTGTATCATTGGTATTTAAAACAGCTCACGTCACCCATGGAACGTGAATGGGAAATGGAACGTAAACTGTCGAATGAGGCAGGCGTTCAGCTGATGACTATTCATCAATCGAAAGGTTTAGAATTTAAATTTGTCTTCCTTTTAGGTGCGGATAAAGATTTTAAAGAAATCAATAAAACCCTCAATTTTTCCACCATTGAACAGGTCAATACTCAAGGGAAAGTAGAACAGCAACGTGTGGTTGCGGTCAATGATAGCTCTATTCTCGATCCTAAAGATATTGAACAACACAATGAGCGAGCGTTGGCAGAGCACCATCGCCTATGGTATGTGGCGTTAACCCGTGCCAGTTATCGTGTCTATGCCATGCTCAGTGATGTGAAGGAAAAATCGACGACAGGTTTGGCTTTTTGGCGAGGGCAGGGTGCGAATACCTTTAGCCATATTGGCAGTACAGTAGAACCCTTACTGACACAATGTCCGCCACGATTAGAAAAAGCCAAAGCGGAAGCAAACACTCCTTTGACGGCTGAGATCTTTCCCAAACAGCGTTTTTATCCACGTGGTAAAACCAGTTTTAGTGCTTTGGCACAGCATTTGACTCGACAACAAATCCAAGATGCATTGGCTGTTTCTGAACAAAAGGCTGAAAGTGCTGAAGATGAAATTCAGCAAGAAGTCATTGAAATAGATCATCAAATCGCAACACAACCGATTGCATGGATTAAAGCCAATTTTCCGATGGGAACAGTCGCAGGGAATTTCTTACATGAAATTTTTGAACATATCGATTTTAAAGATCAGCAATATTGGCATTTAGAAATTCACCGTCGTTTTAAAAATGATTATGCGAGTTTAAGAACCGAACTGCTTGAGAAATATCAGGCAGCATTTATTAATGATCAGCAAGAAACGGAATCATCCGAAATTCCACCTGCTGAAGAAACTGTTTTAGGTTGGATGGCGGAATGGCTGAAAGATGTTTTATCTACGCCCATCCTCAATGGTTTTAATTTAGGTCAACTGGAACCACATGAGCATTTAGCCGAATTTCCTTTCTATTTGTCCTTATCTGATCGTGTACTCGCTATTAAACGGATTCATCAATTGTTCGATGAACATGGTATTACCATGCCAGAGTTTAAAGATGCCAACTCAGCACGTTATTTAAATGGTTCGATTGACTTGGTATTTTTTGATGGGCAGAAATATCATATTGCCGATTATAAAAGTAACTTCTTGGGTGTCGATCAACAGAGCTATTGTTCCGAAGCGGTACAGGAAAGTATGTCGCATGCCAGTTATTGGTTACAAGCTTCTTTATATTTAGTTGCCTTGCATCGTTATTTAAACGTGCAACTTGAGGACTATCAAATTGACCGTGATTTGGGGGGCGCAACCTATTTATATTTGCGCGGTATGAATGGGCAGTCTGAACAGGGCTATCACTATTGGCGACCAAGTACAGAATTTATCCTCAGATTAGATGCGATTCTCGGTTATTTTACTGAGGGTAATTTGGCGGAAAGTGCGTAATTTTTCATTTAAAATTTTGAATAAACAGATACTTATCCTTGTTTTAAGGGTGTGAATGAAGTTGTGGATGCTTTTGTGGATAAGTATGTTGAAAACCTTGTAGATAACTCTGAGGATAACTGTGTGGAAAATAAACAAGATTTAGCAAGTCAAGTCCCGCAATGGATAGAGACATGGAGTAAATACGTTTTAACACAGTATTCCACAGCCTCTCATATGCATGAAGATGCATATGCACAAGCACTTGAATTGGTAAAAGAGATTTTGTCGGCAACGACTCAAGGGGATAGTTGTATTGCCAAACAAGGTAAAAATACAGCGATATTGGCGACCTTAATTGCAAATGACCAAGTGGCACAGACTGAAGTCGCACCTTTTGTGCAAGATGATGAATTTGTTTATTTATATCGTTATTGGCAGTTGGAACAGCGTTTGGCAACCCAAGTTCTACGTTTAAAACAACAAGCGGTTCAACAAGTAGATGTATCCGCGTATGATGATTTATTGAGTGATGAACATCAGAAAAAGGCTTTGGTCAGTGCTGCCAAAAATGCATTCAATATCATTACTGGCGGACCTGGCACAGGTAAAACTTATACCTTAGCGCGGATTATCGCAGTGCTTCATCAAGCCATTCCAGATATTCGTATTGCCATGGCAGCACCGACAGGGAAAGCTGCACAACGAATGGGTGAGGCACTACAAAATTCACTATCTGACCCTAAACTACACAGCTTTGGACTAGATCAAAACTTATTTAATCCGATGACTTTGCATCGTTTATTAGGATTAGGTAATCAACATGTACCTCGTTTTAATTTGCGTCAGCCTTTGCCTTATGATGTGATCGTGGTCGATGAAGCGTCCATGTTGGATTTGAATTTAGCCACTATACTGTTTGAAGCTGTGCCTGAACATTGTCGCTTGATTTTATTGGGCGATGCCAATCAGCTTGCTTCTGTAGATGTTGGTTCGGTATTGGCAGACTTACAACATGTTGAATTGCTAAAAGAAAATAGAGTTAATCTGCTCACGACACGACGTTTTAGTGATGATGCTTTAATTGGGAAAATGGCACGCTTTATTCAACAACAAAAACATCAGCAATTGAATGAGGAGCAGATCCTCCAAGATTTTGAAAATGAAGTTGTTCAAGCCACAGAAATTCAAAATATTGTTTTACAAAATGACGTGCAAGATGTCATTCAACTTGAATATTTACCTGAAAAAATTACATCAGCAGAACTCGAAAGTTATAATCAAAAGTTGAGCTTTGGCTTTCAACCATATTTTGAAACGCTCAAAAATTATTTATCCAAAGATGAAAACAGTGATGAGGATATAGAAGAAGTTGTTAAAGCATTTGATTTGTATCGCATCTTAACGGCAGTACGTCATGGCACTTTGGGCTTGGAACAACTTAATAGAGAAATGGAGAAAGCATTATTTGCATCTTTACCAACATTATCTAGGCAAGGGGATTGGTATGTCGGGCGTCCTGTGATGATGACTTATAATGATTATCAACTCGGATTGTCCAATGGTGATATTGGGATTTGTTTTAGGCATCGTCAGCAAGCCGATCAATTTGAAGTCTATTTTCCAAGTTTGAACAAATGGTTGCCTGCAACACGATTACCAAAGTCGATGCAAACTGCTTTTGTATTAACAATTCATAAATCTCAAGGCTCAGAGTTTACTCATACAGCAGTGGTTTTGGATGCTGCTGCGACACGATTGTTGAGTCAAGAATTGATTTATACAGCGATTACCCGTGCCAAGAAAGTGGTGAGTCTTTTGGTTGATCAACAAGCTTTTGTTCAATCTTTGATGATTTCAACGCGTAGAATGAGTGGGTTGGTTAGTAAGATTAAATGAATATAGTTATTTTGTAGTATATTTAAATAATTTAACTTTGTACGAAATGGCTTACATGAATTCGAGAGATTTGCGCATAGAGCTTCATGTCACTTTTTGAGATGATGAACCCATAAAGAGCTCAGCAAGGATCGTTGAGTAAAATCGCACAATAAGAATAATTTGAAGTCGAGAGACTGCGAACTTACATGTAAGTAAGTGATAAAGAGGAAACTTACAGCCGCTAAGCCTTGTAGTTTTGGGAGAGACTACAAGGCTTTTTTATTGAATAGATATTAAAAACCGTATTTTGATATCTTCATTAAATTTTTTAAATGTATTCAATATATTTTTTACAGGAAACGATGATTTGTATTTTTGTAAGATATTTCTCACACGGATAGAAGATAATGCGACTTATGTCTGGAAAAATCATGGTGCATAATAGGTCACATATGGACATAATTGGTCACAAGGTCGTGAAAATATTGTCAGTATATAAGAACAATAAGTGTCAAAGCACGAGTGAGTACAATAAATAAGATAACGATAATTATTAAATAAGAAACTACAGCGCAATGGAAAAGCCCTAAGAGTAATCTTAGGGCTTTTTTATAAGATAAACTAAAAAGTATAATAAAAAGAAGGATTATGATCAGGCTAAAGCTTATTTAAACTAAATCTGTTTCAGTACGATCAGTTCCAAACAATGCACGACGCTGTTCTTTTGGAATTTTCGGACAATTCTTAGAGATTTGGTAAAGTGTCTGCGCTAAAGCAGGAATGTGGGTTCCTACTACAGATTTTCCTGTATTTAAAATACTGACACTAATATCACGCTCAGGATCAGCCCAACATAGAATGTTGGAAAAACCTAAGTGACCAAATGCTTGTCCAGTCATAGGACCAAATACGCCTACAGGATTACTACCCAGCATTGGGCCAAGTGCATAACGCATGGGTGCAATGAGAGTGCGGTCTATCGTTGTAGTCGATGTCGGAAGTGTCGCTCTGAACACCGTTTCAGGGCTCATGATTTGTTTGCCTTTATATTGTCCACCATTTAACAGCATTTCAAAAAAACGATTGGCTTGTTCGGCACTGGTATAAATATTACCTGCTGGACAAACACTGCCCATGAATCGAGGATCGTTGGTGACATCGACAGCAAGTTGCAAGCCACCACCAAGCACATGATTTAAATATAAATCTGTACCTAATTTAGGATGTACTCCTGTAGGGTAATTTAAGGCAACATGATCTCGAAATTCAGGTTTTAAGCCATAGTTGAAAAACTCCATCTCCATCGGCTTTTCAATTTGTTCATGCAAAAACTGGCGAATATCTTGTCCAGTCACACGCTCAATCAATTCACCTAAGATATAACCTGCGGTCACAGCGTGATAGGCGAGGTGTGCTCCAGCAGGTGAAATCGGTTTAGAAGCATAGAGTTGTTGTAAAATCTGTTCTTTATCAAATAATAGCTCAGGTGTGACTTCTGTTTCTACGCGAGGGATTCCACCACGATGTGAGAGCAAATGGAAAATGGTGGCACGTTGTTTACCATTTTGGGCATATTCAGGAATGTAATAACTGATCGGATCAAGTAGATTAATTTCACCTGTTTCATCTAACATGTGAATCAGCATCGCTGTGATCATTTTCGAGGCCGAAAATAAGCAAATCGGTGTATCAGGATTGGCAATTACGGCATTTTGTTCAAGTCCATTGGCTGAATTTCCTGAAGTATAGCCTAAACTACGATTCAGTATAATTTCACCTTTACGACGAAGGCAGACACTGATCAGAGGATGATTCCCTGTTCGGTATAAGCCTTCAATACTGCCCCATATTTTTTGAACTTGCTGTTCAGTCATCCCGCCTTGTTCAGGCAATACTTCATTTTTACTCTGTGTAATGCTGTTTAAGTCTTTAGGTACATAACAGGTATTGGTTGAAAATAGTTTCACATTCTTTTCCGTGATTATTTTTATTCAGGTTTACAGTTTGAACTGAGTAAATAAATAAGTCAGTGTCCTAAATGCCTCGAAGTTTGTAAAAAAAATGCAATATTTCATTTTTTATTTTGAAGCCATTTTTAGAAGCGAGAATATGTACGATATTTTTGCAATCTCATTATACTTCCTTTAAAATAGTCGACTGCTGTAGTGATGCACGGCAGTTAAATTGATTTTGAAGAATCAATTTGATTTGTATCAAGTATTTAAATTAAGCATCTCGGAGAAATCGAATGGCTTTAACAAACGCAGATCGCGCAGAGATCGTTGCAAAATTCGCTCGTGCTGAAAATGACACTGGTTCACCTGAAGTACAAGTTGCTTTATTGACTGCTCAAATCAATGATTTGCAAGGTCACTTTAAAGAACACAAACACGACCACCATAGCCGTCGTGGTTTGATCCGTATGGTTAACCAACGTCGTAAGCTTCTTGACTACCTTAAAGGTAAAGATGCTACTCGTTATAGCGATTTGATTGCTGCTTTAGGTTTACGTCGTTAATTCGATTTAAACTTTTATTTTCGGATTATTGCATGATCAATGCTGTAGTGATGAAAACTAAAGTCTGTCCAGCATTTGCTGGATAAAGAGAAGGGGCGAATATTCGCTCCTTCTTCGTGTTTAAAATTAGTGTAAATAAAGATTAATTTGAATTTATTCTCTAGTGAGGTCGGCTTCTAAGCTTTGTCATTTATGCTTTTTATTCGTTCAGAATGATGTGAATGCCAAACCTTAGGGGTCTCCACTAGAATAACTGTTCAAAAGAACTAGGAAATAAAATTACATGTCAATGTTTAATGTGATTCGTAAAGAATTTCAATATGGTCAACATCAAGTTGTACTCGAAACAGGTCGCGTTGCTCGTCAAGCAAACACTGTAGTGATCACAATGGGCGGTGTAACAGTTTTAGTTGCTGTTGTTGCTCAACCAACTGCAAAAGCGGGTCAAGATTTCTTCCCACTTACAGTTAACTATCAAGAAAAACAATATGCTGCGGGTCGTATCCCAGGTGGTTATGGCAAACGTGAAGGTCGTGCTTCAGAGTCTGAAACTTTGATTTCACGCTTGATCGACCGTCCAATTCGTCCATTGTTCCCAGAAGGTTACTATAACGAAATCCAAGTGACTGCAACTGTTGTGTCTTCTGACAAAACTATGGAAGCTGATATTGCTGCAATGTTGGGTACTTCTGCTGCACTTGCGATTGCAGGGACTCCGTTCCGTGGTCCAATCGGTGGCGCGCGTGTGGGTTTAATCAACGGTGAATATGTTCTTAACCCGAACTTAGAACAATTGGCTCAATCTGATCTTGACCTTGTTGTTGCTGGTACAGAATCTGCTGTACTTATGGTTGAATCTGAAGCGAAAGAACTTTCAGAAGATCAAATGTTAGGCGCTGTGCTTTTCGGTCATGACGAAATGCAAATTGCGATCCAAGCAATTAAAGAATTTGCAGCAGCTGCCGGTGCAACAGAGTCTACCTGGACTGCGCCTGCGAAAAACGAAGATCTTCGTGCAAAATTAAAAGAAACATTTGAAGCTAAAATTTCTGAAGCTTATACGATTGCAGTTAAACAAGATCGTTATGCAGCTCTAGATGCGTTGGAAGCAGAAGCAAAAGCTCAATTTATCCCTGAAGAAGACGTTGATGGCATCGCTGATGACCTCAACGAATTATTCGAAGATCTTAAATACCGCACCGTACGTGACAACATCCTTTCAGGTAAACCACGTATTGATGGTCGTGATACTAAAACTGTTCGTGCATTAGACGTACAAGTGGGTGTATTAGACCGTGCTCACGGTTCTGCATTGTTCACACGTGGTGAAACTCAGGCTTTAGTTACAACGACACTGGGTAATACTCGTGATGCGTTGATGGTTGATACTTTAGCGGGTACTAAAACTGACAACTTCATGTTGCACTACAACTTCCCTGCATATTCTGTAGGTGAAACTGGTCGTGAATCAGGTCCTAAACGTCGTGAAATCGGTCATGGTCGTTTGGCACGCCGTGGTGTTCAAGCTGTTCTTCCTGCAGCTGATCGCTTCCCGTATGTCATCCGTATCGTATCAGACATTACTGAATCTAATGGTTCATCTTCAATGGCTTCTGTATGTGGTGCATCATTGTCACTTATGGATGCAGGTGTTCCACTTAAAGCGCCAGTTGCAGGTATTGCAATGGGTCTAGTAAAAGAAGGTGAGCGTTTCGCAGTACTTTCTGACATCTTAGGTGATGAAGATCACTTAGGTGATATGGACTTTAAAGTAGCGGGTTCTGCAAACGGTATTACTGCGCTTCAAATGGATATCAAAATCGAAGGTATCACTGAAGAAATTATGGAAGTTGCATTGAACCAAGCTTATGCAGGTCGTATGCACATTCTGAATGCAATGAACCAAGTAATTTCACGTGCTCGTCCTGAAATTTCAATGTTCGCACCGACATTCCAAGTGATCAACATCAACCCTGATAAGATCCGTGATGTCATCGGTAAAGGTGGTGCGACGATTCGTGCAATCACTGAAGAAACTAAAGCTGCGATCGACATCGAAGACAACGGTACAGTACGTGTATTTGGTGAATCTAAAGCTGCTGCTCAAGCTGCGATTGCAAAAATCCAAGCTCTTACTGCTGAAGTTGAACCTGGTACAATTTACCAAGGTAAAGTCATTCGTATCGTTGAATTCGGTGCGTTTGTAAACATCATGCCGGGCACAGATGGTTTACTTCACATTTCTCAAATTTCAAACGAACGTGTTGCAAATGTAACTGACGTATTAGCTGAAGGGCAAGAAGTGAAAGTACAGGTTGCAGATGTTGATAACCGTGGTCGTATTAAACTTACGATGAAAGACATCGACCAAGCGTAATAGACGCAAGATTTATTTTTTCTAAAAGAGCCTGCTAAATGCAGGCTTTTTTTATGGCATGTTGAAAATAAGGAAGATTAAAAATAACGGTTAAACGCTGTGAATATACAAAAGCATTGGTTAAATAACTTGAACTGACCAATCCTTGCTATTTAATTTTTCTAGATAAGGAATAGGGACTACAAAAGTAAACTTATTGGCTTTAACTGTTGAAGTGTATTTACAAATCACATGATTTTCTTTATCTACGATTGTCCAAGAAAATTTTTCACCATTTTTTTTGTTTGAGGGGATCGAAAATTCTGAAGTTGTATCCCAACCAACATGAAAGTTGGGTCTATTTTCATGTCCATTTTCTTGTTGAGGATGGTTTGGGAATTTAACTGTATTTTCATAATTAAACTGGCTGTCGTGGTGTAAAACACTGCTTTTAATTTGTTTCCATATCACATCTCTTAGAAAATGTTGATCCTGCCCAAAATATAGTTTTGACTGACATATTTTATTATATTTAAGGATTTGGCTTTTTATATCTTTGATAATTCCTGTCACTCCGCCCCACATACCTGCCAAAATGATATCTGTATGTGTATATCCATCACGCATGATATGAAATGCTTTATCACTTTCGAGCCATTCATTTACAGCATATTGTTCTCTAGTCGATACAATAGAATCTGCATCACGGATTATAAATCTATCAATATTTTCATCATCAATAACTAAAAAGCGCCACATCGTGCCGTGGATCATTTTTTTAACTTCATCAGATACGAAGTGTAACTCAGCACCATTTGCAACTAATCTATCTAATACTTCTTGGGGGACGCTACGATCGACGTAAAATCGGCATGTCCAATTTGGATATAAATTTTTCGCCTCTATTGTATTTAAAATGGCTGTTTCGCAATATCTTGGTGAATCGCCATAGATTGAAAAACTAATGATATTTTTAGTTTTATCATTACCTATAGGTTTTGGTTTAGTGTGTATTTCCAAAAAATCTTGAGTATCATTTAAAGATAAAAGTTGATTACCAACTTTTAAAAAGTTTTCAAAATCATTCAACAAATAATATATGGATGATAATTTACCTAAGAGATATAAAGTCTCACCATTCGCTTTAATCGATTTTAAAATATATTCTTTTGCGAGTGCATATTCTTTTATTTCAAAATAACAATCTGAAATTTCAAGATTTATATCTTTTGAAGAGTAAAAAGTATTCGGTTTTTTTAAAAGTTCTATTGCTTCGTTATATCTTCCATTAAGTTTAAGGTCTTTTATTTTTTCACCTACATTTACGTTTGAAAATAATGGTGAGTTAAATTTAGTTGTCTTTTTCATTATATAAATCTTTTATTTGAGGTCTTGGTATAACACGTTAAGTTAATCTGTTTTGAGCTCGATTTCAATTAGAGTGTATTTTGTCTCTTTCATAAATCAAAAAAAAGATCACTTAATTTATTGTTTTTAAATTAGATTATTTTTCATATTTCATGAGTGCTTTATAGGTGAAATATGTAGATCGAGCGCAATTGACGTGGGATTCACAATTTTCTTTAAAAGAGCCTGCTTCATGCAGGCTTTTTTATGGCATGATACGAGTAAGGAAGACCAACAATAATTTTTTTAAAAGCTGTGAATATGCAAAGTTTTTATTTTTTTCAGCATCCTGAAGCACCCTTTACCTGCGTACAAAAAGAACCTGTATTCAATGCAGAGCAGCAGTTTGTCTGGATTGATTGTACCCGTGAAGATGTGGTGAATCGTGCAGAACAGTGGCAACAAGAAATATTGCAAAATACTCAAATTCAGGTCAATGAATATCATTTAAAAGATCTTTTAAATATAGAACATCCATGTGCATTCGATGCGATGGAGGATTATGATTTACTCATTTTTAGAAAGCTGATTACCCCAGACGATCAAATTAATAGTGGGGAAAATGCACTAGAAAAGCATGACACAATATTTGGATTAGCCACATCACCAGTCAGTTTTATTATTACCTCTCATGCACTAATCACGGTACATGAAAAAGGTAATCATGCTTTTGAAAGCTATCTCACACGAATCATGAATATCATGAGCAAAAGTATAGATGAGCAAAATAAACCGCGTAAATTAGCAACGACGCCTGTCGATTTAGCCTTACGCTTACTCAATAGTATGGTGGATGGATATTTAGACCTGCGAAAGCCTTTGTCTCGCCGTGTAGAATTTTGGCAACAAGAACTTTTACAAGGCAATCGTCGTTTTGCCAAGTGGCATCAGCTATTTCAGGAAAATATGGTCTTTCAGCAAATTGAGAATTTGTGTGAGGAGCAGATCGATTCTTTACAGGAATTACGCGATGAAATTGTTGAAAATTACACCCATTTAAAGGGTAAAAAACACAATGAAAAACAAGATATTATGCTTGTTCGAGTGGATGATTTAACCAGTCATGTTGAGCGAATTCAAAAATATACAGTTCGCTTAAGTACAGCGATTCAAACAGCGATTGATCTACATTTTTCTGCTATCGCCAATCAAACTAATGAAAATATGCGGATTCTCGCAATCATTACCGCAGTATTTGCACCATTAACTTTATTAACCGGTGTATATGGAATGAATTTTGAATTTATTCCAGGCTTAAAGAGTCCAATTGGTTTTTGGATCATGCTCAGTGCAATGTTGATTTGTACTGTAGGATTACTGATCTATTTTTATCGACGACATTTGGTTGGGCGAGGGGAAAGGAGTGTGATTGATATGTTGGTGCAACAACATAATAATCAACACGTTAACTTTTTATGGTTTTTGGACTATGAGCCGATTAAACAAACCATGAAAGAAGTTGAAAAAATAACAAAGCTAAAGTAATCACATAGCTAGAGTAATCATAAAACTGACATAATTATGGATTATTCTAGTGATACATTCATGTGAGCAGACCTTTGTAAAATTGAATAAAGCTGATCTTTTAATCGCAGTTTTTTTCGTTTGAGCTGTTCAATATTTTCATGAATATGATTGAGTGGATCAAGCTCTAGCTGACTAATTTCACGATCGAGTTCATCATGATCAGTTAAAAGCTTGGCAAAATGTGGATCTTCTTGTTTGAGGATACACATGAGATTGTGATGTTCTGGGAACATGTGTTTCAACTTTTTATTCATTACTTTCGAATTCATTAGAGCCCTTAACCTCTTATTTATAAAATTCTAAATCATAAAACAAAACGGAAAGACAAGTTCTCCATCATGACAGGTTAAATAATAACCTGCCACTAGGTATTAACAATTTGAAATGAATTAGTGTGAATGTAGATGACGGTGTTTGACTTGTTTCCGTAATTGTTGAACCTCATCAAGTAAATCCATCATCATTGCAACAGCAGATAAACTTGCTTCAAAATCTCGTTGAAGGCGATAGGCTCGTCGAGCACGTGCAATGTCTTCTCCAAAAAATTGATGAATACGATCTTCTGGTCGAGCAGGTAAGATTTCATATTCTAGTAATTGTAAAATCCACTCAGGGCTTTGACCACAGGCTTGGGCAAAATTTTTGAGATCTAAATTTAGGTTTTCATCTACGATTTCGGCATCTTGGAAACCGTCATAGACAATTTCACGGTATTGAATAGTTGTCATGATTGCTCTCCTTTAGCAGAGTGATTGATTTATCAATCAATTATTCAGTTATGAACGTGGGTTAAAGTCATGAAAAGCATTGGAAAAATCTTGATATGCTTTTTGCTGTTGTTCTGTGTTGGCCTTTGGATAAACGATATTGATGACTAAATATAAATGTCCAGGTACTTTTGCAGGGATACCTTTATCTTTTAAGCGCAGTTGTTGATTATTTTTGGCATTCTGTGGGACATTCACTTTGACTTTACCTGCTGGTGTATCTATTTCAATACTTTGCCCCAGTGCTGCCTCCCAAGGGGTAACATCTACGGTGTAATATACATCTGCGCCTTCGACACGAATACGATCAGTATCTTGGTATTGAATTTCGATATATAAGTCACCATTTTCACCGCCATTAATTCCAGCCTGTCCTTGTTTAGAAAGACGAATTTGTTGTCCTTCTTTCATTCCCTTTGGAATTTTTACTTGAAGTGTTTTTCGTTGAACTTCGGCTTCGCCATAAGCATTATAAGTCGGAATTTGTAGGGTGATGGTTTGTGTTGAACCTTCATAGGCAATATTCACAGGAACTTGAATACTGGCGTGTTGATCTTCACCTTTATAACTACGTTGTTGAGAGCCTCTTTGTCCATATTCTTGTTGACGACCGCCACCAAACCCACCACCAAAACGTCCAAACAAATCTTCAAAACCGCTAAAGTCTTGACCACTTGTATTGCCACTTGAACGATAGAATTGACTGCCATCAAAGCCACTTTGTCCATTGCTTTGTCCGCCAAAGCCTGCTGTATTGGCATAAGGGTTGTCGAGTTCGAAATCGTATTGTTTTTTCTTTTCTTCATTACTGAGCGTGTCATAAGCGACATTAATGCCTTGCATTCTTTCCTCAGCATCAGCTTCTTTACTCACATCTGGATGATATTTTCGAGCCAATTTACGATATGCTTTTTTAATTTCATCAGGCGTCGCAGTTCTTGAAACTCCCAGTTCTTCATAATAATTTTTTGCCATATTCTCAGTCATTAATTGTTTATCTTTATTATAGTTTTATGCTTTTTTTGAGATCTATGGAAGCCTTTCTTCGTGTTGTTATTGTTTCAAAATTTATAGCTGAAAAATGAGTTCTAGATCAATGTTATTTTTATTCAAATATTGAACAAGTATTTTCACGTTATTGGGGATTATTGTTTATAGTTTCAGGTTATTTAAATCCATTTAGGATAAGGCAGGGCTTATAAAAAAAGCGCCGAAGCGCTTTAATATAAATCTATTCAATTCTCAACCAAGTCACACTCCGCCCTAACATTGATACACCAATATATCCACGCATATTTAAGCGATTATTTTTTGCATTTACTTTGGCTTTCCCTTTATAAACTTTACCTGATAACGGGTCTAATACTTGCCCATCAATAAATTCATTTGGGTTATTTGGATCCTGTTTAAATCCTGAAATAATCTGTAAGCCCACGTAAGGTGCATTTTTTAAGTTCCCTTTACACTGTAAGCATTTCGGTTCTAATGGTTTACCTGGTAATGGACGGATAGTATAAATTTTCCCTGAATATGTGCCATCTGGATTTTTTACAATTTCGACATCGGCACGAGAATAACCTGTTTTATCATCTACAGTTTTCCATTTTCCTGTTAAATCATAAGCATGGCTTAGGCTTGTAATTAGGCTCAAGCAGCAGAGTAAAATCTTTTTCATATTCTTACATCCTTTTTTATTTAAATCATAAGTATGAATTATTATGAATAGACTCTACCTTTTATAAGTATAAATCAAGATTTTATTTTTTTAAATATATTTATTTAAATCAGTGGGTTATTTATTATTAAAGGTATAATTTTTGAATGGGTTTGATCGAATATATACTGTTTATTTTTTATTTTGAGTGATTTAAGTTTTACTAATTAAAGTTGCAGTATTTGATAAGAATAAAATAAATGATTTTATGTTAAAATGAGGTGTGTGTCACAAATTTATGTTTGGTTTTTCGGGTATTATTTAAATATAAAAATATGTATTAATCTGCAAAAAAAATAGCAAACTTAAGTTTGCTATTTAAACTGAATCAATTTAAGTTGGTGGAATTATTTAACTTAAATGCTCACCAAAGAGACTGAGTGCTTCTTTTGCAGTGAACTGATATTTTTTATTACAGAACTGACAATCCATTTCGATTGGGTTTTGAATTTCTAAAGTTTCTTTGACCGCATCTAAACCAATTTGAATCAATGCATTTTGACACTTCTCATGTGAGCAAGTGCAGTTAAATTGCAAGTTTTCCACTTCTGGAAGACGAACTTCTTCTTCATTGTATAAGCGATAAAGAATGTCTTGGGCTTCCAAATCGGTTAATTCTTCAGATTTGAGTGTTTGAGTCAGCATGATTAGGCGTGGCCACAAATCTTCATCGACACGTTGCTGTTCCTCTTCATTATTACGCGGTAATAATTGAATGAGTAAGCCCCCCGCATTGTGATGTGTACTAGCCAAAACAATACGTGTAGGAATTTGTGCAGACAAATCGTAGTACTGCATTAAGCAACCTGCAAGTGTTGGTTTATCTAAAGGTACGATACCTTGATAACGCTCACCATGTTCAGGTTCAATATTAATAAACAAAACTGGTTGTTGTAGGGTGTTGAGTACAGTGCTGCTGTCTTCACTGAGCATGAAGTGTGGATCTTCTTCGTAATCTGCAAGTGCACGTACATCACCTAGGTGATTGCATTCCGCCATTGCCCATTTAAAAGTACCTTGCGCTTGGATTTGTAAGCTGATACGTCCTTTAATTTTTAATGTGCTGGCAAGTAACGCAGTTGCACAAAGCATTTCACCCAAAAGAATAGCGACCGCTGGTGCATAGTCTCGTTGAGATAAAATGGTTTGTAGTGCCGTATCTAAATGCACAACTTCACCGCGAACAGGGCTGTCTTCAATATAAAAACGTTGACGTAAATCAGTCATAAAATTCTCCAAATCCCTGTTTAGATGGTGGCGATATTATAAATCACAAGTTTATTTTGTACTAAAACTTGATGGCTATATGTACGATCAGTTTTCATCATCACGAATAATATGAAAACGATCCTGCTTTTGCTGTGGTGCTTGAGTTTTCGGCTCTGGTCGCTCCAAACCTGATTCGTCCAAATCAGGGTCATCTTTGTATTGCTCTGGATTTTGGCTATCCACCTGGGTATCACTTTCAAATAGATGTTCCAGTTCTGAAATAAAATCACGGTAGCTTTCAAAGACTTTTTGTTCATCGGTAAAAATACGTTGTTGCCGTGCTAAAAGTTCTTCATCGTAATTTCTAAACAGTTCAACGCTATTATAAGCATCTTCTTTACTGACGCCTAATTCACATAAAGCACGATAGCCCATACCCAAAGACGTTAAGTATGTTTCACGCCAGATGTGTTTAACCCCGACATCACGAAGCAAATGCATGTGATAACGGTCACGTGCGCGAACCAGTAATGTTAGGTTGGGATAATTCAATAAAATATGGCGCGCAACATTCATTGAGTCTTCCACATCATCAATGGCAAGTACAAAAACTTTGGCTTGCTCGATGCCTGCGGAACGTAATAAATCAGGTTGTGTCACATCGCCATAATACAATGTGCCACCATAGCGACGGACAAAATCAATTTTTTGCAGATTATTATCAATTGCGGTAAATCGAAAATGACGAATACGTGCCAAACGAGCAATGATTTGCCCAACACGACCAAAACCTGCAACGATCAGTGCAGGGTGATCATTGGGAATTTCATCATATTGAGGTTCAGTATTTTTGTTGAGTAAAGGCAAAATCCAAGTGGAAACGACCCAAAATACAACGGGTGTAAACACCATTGATAGCGTCACAACCAATGTAATCGGTTCCATGATGGCATCCGTGAGGACTTTTTCACTTTTGGCGACATTTAACACCACAAAGGCAAATTCACCGCCTTGAGCCAAACAGGTTGCAACCATCAAACTGTTCGACCAACTCATCTTCTTAAATCGCGCAATCGCAGTCATGACGAGCATTTTGATGAGGATCAATCCTATTGCACCACCAACGATGAATAAGGGCATATCCACAATCAATGAGATTTGCGTGGTCATTCCCACAGTCATGAAAAATAGACCGAGTAACAAGCCTTTGAAAGGTGCAATACTGGCTTCTAACTCATGACGGAATTCAGAATCTGCTAGAAGCACGCCAGTGAGGAATGCACCAAGTGTAGTACTGATTCCGAGCGTGTCCATCAACAGTACGACGCCTAAAACGATAAATAATCCAACAGCAGTAATCAGTTCTGTCGCACCACTTTTTGCCACGAAGCGGAAGAAAGGGCGCATCACATAGCGGCTAAATAAAAATAACCCTGTAAATGTCGCAATGATCGCTGCGAAATAAGCCACACCATGATGACTGGATTGACCACCTGCTAACATTGGAATCACAGCAAGCAGTGGAATCGCCGCAATATCTTGAAAGAGTAAAATTGAAAAGGACTGTTGACCATGTGTGGTATTCAGTTGTTGTTTTTCTGCAAGCAGTTGCAGTACAAATGCTGTTGATGAAAGTGCCAGTGCAAAACCAATCACAAAGCTCGCGGAAAGGCTTTGTTGCAACACGAGGAACGTGGTTCCCATGAGCACAATGCCAGTTACTATGACTTGTAAGCTTCCCATCACGAAAATCGATTGGCGCATTTCCCACAATCGTTGAGGACGTAATTCTAAACCGATCAAGAACATCAGTAAGATTACGCCGAACTCTGCAAGGTGCATGATTTCTTCAGGATCATTGGCGATATTAAATACGCTTGGTCCAAGCAATATTCCTGTAAATAAGTAACCAAGTACTGTTGCAATACCGAGTTTTTTCCCGAGTGGAACGAGAATGAGCGCGGCGCCAAGAAATAGCGTGATTTGGAGTAGCAGTGACATGCACACCTGTCCTTAATTTTTTTCTTTCTAAGACAAGTGTAACTTGATTTTGTTAATAACTTTGCATTTTTTGCGTGGAGTTTATGGGACCTCAACGAAATGAATTTATTGTATCGTAGAGGTCATTGAGCTTGTGGTGAATAGAAAATAAGTAATGAGAGAGATATTAAATTTTTTGTGCTCTTGCCATGAACATACGCCGTCCGACTTTGGGTAAATCTTCCGCATCAAAATAATATTTCTCAGCAAATTTAAAATTGGCATTTAAAAGTTCAAGCTCAATATTCCGATTCAAATGGCAACCATCTGCAATAACTTTTTGTACAGGTGTCAAAATATCCTGCAATTTTTTGAGCGTGTTGTTATCGTTATATTGTACATGTTCAATCAAATGAAACGTTCCATTTGGTTTTAGAACACGACGAACTTCCTGAATAGCTTGGTTTAAACCTGCAATACTGCATAAGGTCCAAGTGCTGACTATACTATCGAGTGAATTATCTGCAAAAGGTAACTTTTCGGCACTGGCTTGAATATGTTGTACATGAAAAGGTGCTTCGGAGACACGTTTATGCGCAAGTTGGTAAACATCTCGATTGGGTTCAAGCGCGTAGAGCTGATCGACAGCTTGATAAAAAGGTAAATTCAAACCTGTACCAAAACCAATTTCCAGCACTTCACCGTGTACTTTACGCAGTAACTCTGCACGACCATCCATCATACTTGGGGTTTGCATAATTTGATTGAGTAAATGCGGGAAAATGCGTTGCTGGTAAAATTTATAGATCATCATTTTAGACTGTTGTATTTGTATTGATTCGATTCTAACCAAAGCAAGCGTGGAATATAAGACAAAAATATGACGAAATCGCTGTATTTTGTTACCTAAACTCGATATTTATTTTAAGTTTTTATGTGAATAATGCAGTTATATCGATGAAAAATGTACGTTGTGGTGATTAGGAGCATGCGATGAATAAAAAGTTAATCTATGCAGGATTGTTGGCATTGAGCGCTTTTCAGGTTCATGCTTTTCAATCGACAACATCTGCACAGAAAGTTGAAATAAATCCTGCGTTCAATATCGCCAATGGTTTAGCGCCAACTGAACAGCAACAGAAAATTTCAGTATTAGAGCCATTTCGTGGTGAGTTTCGTATTTTAGGCTCAAAAGAATATAACGATGATGAGCAAGCAAAGTTTTCACCGATTGATTATGCGGTAACGCGTGGTTTGTTTACTCATCCAGAAATTGCACGTCAGATTTCGATCAACCAATACGATCGTTATTTAAATTGGCAAATGGCGAAGCCACCGATTCCTGCACAGTATGCAACTCAGTTGGTGAGTAATATGCATATCATTCCTGCTAATCCTGAAATTGCTAAAGAAATCAAAAAAGTAAAACGTGGTGACTTGGTACGTTTAACGGGTGATTTGGTTCAGGTCAATGACAAAGATTTGGTGTGGAAATCTGCACTCGATTGGAATGGTGTCGGGGATGGCGCATGTAAATTGATTCGTGTTGATTCAATTAAGTGGTTAGAAAATCAAAAACTCTAAATTCAAATTGAGCCAAAGCTGAGATGATGCTAAGTTATTGGCTTAATTTTAGGCAATATTTATAACAAAGAGTTTGACGAATGAAAGGTTTAGCGTATGTGACCATGTTGGTATTGGGTTTAGGATTGACCGCTTGTCAAAGTTCCAATGCGCCTAAGAATACGAGAACACATGAATATACGCTCAAACAAAAGTGCCCAACTTTGATGGATATGAAAGTGGGTGATGTACTTGTGTTTAATGCACCTGAAAATCCAAGCACGGGTTATCAGTGGCAATTGTTGCAACCGTTGAAAATCTTTAAAACTGAAGAAACGTATACGCAGAATGAAGTAGAGCAGGGTGCTGTAGGTGTCGGTGGGACAAAAACTTTCCGCTTTAGTGCTGAAAAACCTGGACAGGATTATATTGAGTTAGTTCATATTCGTGCATGGGAATCGTCTAAGCAACCTGATCAGCAATGGCGTTGTCGTATTCGAGTATCATGATTTTTAGATAAAACATAGACTTATGTTAAAAAGCCCTATTTGATTATAACCAGTAGGGCTTTTTTAATGGATAGTCACAGGGAAAAATAGATAAATAATCTGACGAAACTATGATTTTTTCTCAGTTTGATTTTTCCAATGCTGTAATTGCTTCTGAGCTTGCATATATTCATTCATCCCTTGAACCGATTGTTTTGCTTCTACTGATGAGTTTTCTTTGAGTTGTTTTTGCTGCGCTTCCCAAGAGCTATAGAGTAAACCTTGGATATAACGTCCTTGCTCGGTATGTAAATCTAATTCTTTAAGCATGTTGAATGCGGATTGAATATTATCTTGACGGCGACTGAGTTCAAATTCAGGGGTTAAAGAGCCCTCTTGTTGCATTTTTATGATTTCATTTTCCATTTCATCACTTAAAGCTGAAAAATGATTATTAAAATTGACTAATATTTCAATATCTTGTGAATCATGTTCTGTTGCAGGGAATTCTTTGATTGGTGTTGCATCTAGTTGTTGTTCAACTTTGTTTTGTGGATCTGTTTTTGTTGCCTCTTGTTCAGGTGATTTATGACATGCACTGAGGATTAAACCGGAACAGAGTAATGTGATGATTGGCAAAGCGGTTTTCATATTGGCATCCTGAAATGATAAAATTACGGTATCTTAATCTTGCTTTATAAAACTATAAACATAGGTTGTATAGGGAAAATCAATCTCATCTTCAGCACGTTTGCCTGTATATTCAAACACTATTTGTTCGAATCGTTGTTTGAGCTTAAGCTGTTCCGCATCCGACATTGCAGCGATAAAACTGGTGGAAAGTAAACGTTTACTCACGACATTTTCCACTGTACCTGTTTGTAACTGGGTAAAGGTTTTGCTACTGACCAGTTCAAATAGTGATTGATCCTCAAAGACCTGTTTCCATTGTCCACTGTGGTAACGAGGTGTGTCACCTTCCATGGTGGCGAGCAAATCTGCCAATGCTTTGACCCAATCCACATTTTCATCACGTTGATTCCAGACCAGTCCGAGATGCCCTTGTGGTTTTAAAATACGATGAATTTCAGTGAGGGTTTCAATATTAGCAAACCAGTGAAATGCCTGAGCGCACAAAACAGCATCAACACTGCTACGATCTAGTGGAATTTGATCACTCTTGGCTTGAAGCGTTTGTACATCAGGATGTACTATTTTCAACTGTTCCAACATTTCTGTGACAGGTTCGACAGCAGTGATATTGGGTGTGGCTTGTTTTAGATAGGCTAAGAATTTTCCTGTGCCTGAACCTAGATCAATCGCAGTGGAATGAGGATTGAGTTTTAAGTCATCCTTTAACCAATCAACCACTGCTTGTGGATAATTTGGTCGTACTTGTTGATAAAGTTCAGCAGCAGAACTGAAACCTTTTTGAGCAGCAGGATGTAAGGAATGTGTCATATTTTGCGCTTTTTTATCTGACCAGACTCTATAAAATATGACACTTGAAGCAATGAATAGGCAAGTGCCAATTCATTTAATTTCAGCCAATGAGAGAGCTTTGCTCGGTGTGCGAATGGACAAGCAAATAATTTTTGAAGACGAACATATCAGAGCAATCTATTTACAAGGAAGTGCTGACACACTGGTTCTGTCTTTTGGGGACTTGATCACCCGTGCCAAGGGTACGTCGATCAATGCTGAAAAGTCTTTGATGAAATATGATTATGCTGTGGTAGGCATCATGCCGAAACAAAAATCATGGTTTCCTGCTTCAAGCATGACAGCTTTACTTGAGCACATTACGCCAATTTTAAAACAGTATAAAAATATCGTCGGTTATGGTGGTTCGATGGGGGGCTACGCTGCAATCAAATATGCGCGTGCTTTGCAAATGAATCGTGTGGTGGCGATGGTGCCACAGTATTCAATTGATCCAACAGAAGTTGAAGATAAACGCTACACCGACTTTTATGATCCTGAATTAAATTCAGACATGCGTATTCAGGCGAAAGATATTATTGCTGAGTGTGAATATATCATTGTCTATGATCCTTATTTCGAACATGACAAAGAGCATTATTTAAAAATAAAACCGCTAATTCCTCAGTTACATACTTTGCATTTGCCTTATACAGGACATGATGCGATTGCGGTGTTGGCAAACTCTGCATTACTACACGATTTTATTGAACGTCCTTATGATCAGACTTATTTTTATAAGCAGATTCGTGAGGTGAAGAAAAACAGTAAATTTTATTATCGTAGTGTGATTGCGCATTTACTTGGAACACATAACGAAGCATTAGGTAAAATTCTAAAAGGTTCAGATATTCAACTGGATAGCACTTTTTTTGATGCCAGTCTGAAGCAAACGATTACCCGTATTTTATTGACCAATAAACGTGTCGATGAGCAGGATCTACAAAAATTAGGGATTCAGGTTAATTTTGCCTTTGAGGATAAATCTCAACTTAAAGATAGTTATGGCAATATTCTAGTGTTCAATGTGATTACGCAAAAACTGGAAAGTTATGATCAGCAAGTGATTGATGTGAATGGTAAATATATTATTCCATTGCATGTTGAAAATAATGGTTTGGCGCAAGTTGAGATTAAAAAACAAAACTATTTGATTTGTATGAATGACCGCCGTGTCACCAAGCTATTTAAACACGATGATGCTTTGTCTTTGGATATGAATCCAATCGTGATCAAAAAGACCACGGACTTTTATGTGCTGAGTTATAAAAACTTTTATATGAGTTGTGATATTCAGGGGCAAGTCAGTTTTGATGATGAAAGTTTGAATGAGTTCTGTCACTTTAAGATTGCTTAAAGTGACATGTTTTAGCGTATTGTTTAGGTACATTGCTTGAGATAAGTGCTAGGAAATAATGACTTAAAATATTTATACCGTTTTAGCATTTCAGCATCAGTCAATGGATAAACTTCACTTGAACTTTGATAAATACCAGTAACAGCGCCTAAAGAACCTTCTTCCCCTTTCTTATAGCGATATTGGAAAGTCTTACATGTCGCTTTATATAATGTTTGATTGTTAATGTAATAATTGTAAATATGCTGTTGATTAGATAGGTAAAACTTAGCTTCGATTCGACAACCTTGTTCTATTTGAATGAGTTTGAAATAATTACCTTCATCAGTATGGATGTCCTCGTTATCTAAGTTATCAATAGATTGCAAAACTTTTTCACTTGCAAAAACATTCGTTGCGGATACACAAAAGCAAAGTGTAAATATGGATAATGGTTTGAGTGTTTTAAAATTCATTTTTTATGGTGATTCGACTGTGGTGCTTAAATTTTATTCACTCTAATATAAAGCCAAACCAATCGATTTAAAATAAAAAAGAGGGCACATGCACGAGCCCTCATCAATCGGAAAGTTCCTTACTTTTTTATTTATTGTTGTTATTTCTCATGATTTTCCTGATTCAAATCTACGGTTAGCACGTTTGAATGTACCAAAGTCATTAAAACGCACGCCATTTTCTTTCATCACTGGGTAGCAGTCCTGTGCAATTGCTTGGCGGATATAGAATGGATCACGTACCACAAAGTGATGGATTGCATGTGTACCTGCAAAATTAAAACAGAACGCTTGTAGTGGTTTCATGCGCCAATCTGTCCACACTTGGCATTGCTGAACGATATTGCCATCTTCTACATCACCGTAATAATGCATATTTGAGCTGGTGAAATGCAGGCTCAGCGTTCTGAGGAAATTCGGTGCAGCAATACTGACGGCATAGAACTTGGTTGTCTTATCCGCCAATTTCCATAGTTTATTTTTAGGTTGCTTTATGCCAACAGCTTTCATTGCCAGTTTTGCGACTGACATTAGTAAAAAGCCATGCCATAAAGCATAGTGAATATGCCCCAAAGGCGTATAACCTGATGAAACTTTTGCTTTTAATTTTAATTTTTCAGTTTTTGTTAAGTTTTTCTGGGCATTGACATAGCGATTGGTGGTTTTCATCATGGTGATTGGGCGCAGATAAACCGCCAACATATTGTCACCAGTCATGATCAGACGCTTTAAGCCCCATTTGTCACCATTGTTAATACCACGTTCTTCAAGATCACTTTTCGTGCCAGATGACTTGTGATGATGTATATGAATATCACGACGAATCCACGGGCTGATGGTACTTGGACGGAACATATAGACCGCACCCATCATCAAATTATGCATATTTTTATTTTTACGGAAATACATTTGGTGAATCAAATCATGCTCAAGTTCATGCAAGATTGACATCCAAAATGCAGAAAGTGGAACTGCCACATACCAAGGCATTTTCCCTCTAGCGTATTGTGTTATATTGAAAATAATTCCAGTGACAGCTAGGGTTAAAATACCCAGACCAATTTGATCTTGGTGCTGAACTAACCACGGATGACGTTCACGTAATTGATCACCGACCTCTAAAATCCCTTTACGGATTTTTTGATTGCGTAATGCATCTTCTGGATCTGCAAAAAGTTTAATTTTGCTTTGTTTTGACATTTTTACATCGGAAAGGGGTAAATTCATTTCCGTTTTCCTCTATATTTTTTGTATGACTGCAAGGAAGATATAAAACCAACATTTGTTGGATTTTTGAAGAGATTAGCTGATGATCAAAATACCGTCAACATCTGTATTAAAAAAAGTGACGAAGAAAGTGAACAAGCCCAAACAAGAACGTTCACAAAAACGTATGGAAACGATGTTAGAAACAACTGAAAAATTGTTGTTATCCATTGGAATTGAAAAGATTTCTATTCCTGAAATTGCCAATGCTTCTGGCGTGCCACGCACCAGCATCTATCAATTTTTTCCGACGAAATACGATATTTTACGTCATATTGCACTGGCGCATTTGAATGATCTGGTCAAGCAATTGGGGCAAACTGCTGTACGAGTTCTGACTGAAAACCCGAAAGCCAGTATTGATGAATACGGGCGATTATTGACTGAAAGTATGATTCGAGCGACGGCTAAATTTTTTAATGAATCTGAAATTGCCAGTTTATTGATTCTGAGTGGTCCATTTACACGACAGGCTTATTTGGAATATCAAATTGAATTGAAAAAGGTCAGTGAGGGAGTTCGTAAAGCTTTAGAAATGATTAAAGTTGATAATTATGTGCCACAACAACCAGATACCTTAACCATTCTTATGGAGTTGATTTTTACTTGTATGAAACATGGCTATTACAATGAAAGTTATATTTCTGAAGCAATTATTCAGGAAGCGTATCGGATGGCAGTTGCCTACTTAACGGCATTAAAAAATAGATCTTTTAACTTTATTCCTACAACAGTTCAGTAGCTTGTGATAAATACCTGATATATTTCATACTTGTAGTTTTGTATGTTTATAACAAGGAATGTAAATGAAAGCTGTATTTTTAGATTATGAATCTTTAGATAAGAATGATTTGGATTTTAGTGAGCTAAAATCAGCTTTTGATGATCTTGAACTTTATCCCGCGACAACCTCAGATCAGGTTTTGGCACGAGTGCAAAATGCTGATGTGATCATCACCAATAAAGTCGTTGTCGATGCATCAATGATTGAACAATGTCAAAATCTTAAGCTGATCTTGATCTCTGCAACTGGAACAAATAATGTTGATTTATTAGAAGCGAAATCAAAGGGAGTCGTGGTCTGTAATTGTCAAGGTTATGGCACGTCTGCGGTAGCACAGCATACGTTGACATTGATGCTAGCTTTAGCAACATCATTATTAAAATATGATCGTGCAGTCAAACAAGGTGAATGGAACACATCGCCGATTTTCTGTTTACTTGATTTTCCTATTGTCGAACTCTCAGGGAAAACTTTGGGGATCATTGGCTACGGAGAATTGGGCAGAGCTGTTGCCAAGTTAGCAGAAGCATTTGGTATGAATGTCTTGGTCGGTGCTTTACCCAATCGACCACAAAATGAATCACGTATCCCATTTAAGCAATTATTGCCTCAAGTAGATTTTTTGAGTTTACACTGTCCATTGACCGATGAAACTCGTGATTTGATCGATCAGCAAGCATTTGATTTGATGAAGCAATCAGCATTTTTGATCAACTGTGCGCGTGGTGGTATTGTCAATGAGCAAGCTTTGGCAGTTGCCTTGCGACAAGGAAAAATCGCAGGTGCAGCGACAGATGTTCTTTCAGTAGAACCACCAAAGGATGGCAATGTTCTACTGGCTGAGAATATTCCTAACTTAATTATCACACCACATAGTGCATGGGGCAGTATCGATGCTCGTCAACGTATTGTTGATCAAATGCTTGAAAATGTTGAAGCATTTAAACAAGGTCATACCATTCGCCAAGTGAATTGACGATTGATTTTTGTCTTATCTTGGGACACCTGAATCATCATCTGTTGAATCTTTTGCACTGCTTGTACTCGAATTATTGGTTGTTGTATCACGCTCATTTGAAGGATTTGGTGTAGCATTATTTTCGATCGGCAAAGATTGCTTTTTAATCTCTGGTTCTTCTTGCGCATTTTGTACATTGTTTTGAGGAAGTGGAATTTGCTGAATCGGTTGTGTACTGATCGGTGCTTCCTGAACAATCGGTGCAGTATAAGACACAGTATTATTTTGACTTGGATTAACGGTTGTTGAAGATTGGCTTAAACTACCTGATTCAATCGGAATGTTATAACTGTTTTTTCCTGTGATTCTATCTTTGGTTTGTTCCACTTTTTTGACAGCAGTATCGATGCCTTGACGGGTATTGTCACGCGCAATAGTCGCTTGTTCAGTGGTATAGTTTTTGGTATTTTCAATCGTTGCATCAAATGACGGTTTAATTTTTTGAATGCCTTTTTCAGTCGCAGTTCCAACTTTTTCAGCTGTATTTTGCACGGCTTCACTGGTTTTATGTGCTAAAACTCTAAAAATATTCGGATTGTCACCATAAGCTTGGTTTTGATTTGCGCTATCCGTTTGAGCATAGAGTGATGGTGCTGTGATTACAGCGATCATAAAACATGCACTTTTCATCATCTTCATTTCGTTGTTCATCCTTCACTGATGAGACTTAGCTATGAGCTAAATATATTGTCGTTATCATACTGTTTTATTTGTATAAAATGTTTGGCGGTTAGAAAAAACCTACAGCAAAATACATAAGGATACATAGTTGCCAAAATGTTGAAATTAAAAAAAACTCACCGAAGTGAGTTTTTTCATGTGCCAAATATAGATTATTTAGTGCCTGCATTTGCATTGGCAGATACACCAACTTTAGCACTACCTACAGGGGTTTTGACTTGAGCGTTGGTATTTACTTTCGCACCTGCTTGAGATGATTTAGGTGTGACTGCTTTTTTGGCTTTCTTTAATGTTTTCTTGGTGTTATCTTTTGCTTTTGAACCGAGTTCTTTGGTATTTTCCCAAGCGCCTTTGCTTGCTGTTTTGCCTTTTTCAACACCTGTTTCAACTTCGCTACCTACTTTGTTTGCAGCTTCTTTTGTACCTTCCCACGCATTGCCTGAAACTTCACGGGTTTTGTCTACGCCAGTTTCTACACCTGCGCCAACTTTACCTGCTGCATTTTTTGTACCTTGCCATGCATCTTTAGATACATCACGGGTTTTATCTACACCTTTTTCGATGCCTGTTCCTACTTTATCTGCTGTATTTTGGATGCCTTGACCTGCTGAATGGGTTGCGTCTTTTGTACCTTCCCAAGCATTTCCTGAGACTTCACGGGTTTTGTCTACGCCTTTTTCAATGCCTGCACCGACTTTATCCGCAGTGTTTTGGATGCCTTGACCGATGTTGTGCAGTAGACCACCTTGGGTATTTACATTGGCTTCTACTGATGCGTTTGCACCTACATTTGTATTGGCAAAAATAGAGCCACTTGCTAGAAGTGCGCTTACGAGTACTGTTGTTTTAAGCATTTTCATAATTCGTTTTATCCTGTGCTTGATTCTGTTTCAAGTTTTGAGTCATGCCCATCTTAATGTTAAAAATGGTTTTGAATAGCGCTTGAGATAAAACAGCAACAGCTTAGCTACAGAATTTTAACAATTATGTAAGATTTGTGAATAAGATTGAGCTGATTTAATTTTTTATGCCTTTGTTATTACAGATGTTTTAATTTTGGCTAATTTTTATTTTTTACAAAGTGAATTTTTGAAAATATCGTTCATCCTCGCTCTTTTGAATATTTTGAGGAGGATGAACGTATTGTTTTATGTGCTTATAGGCACTTTTCTAGGTTTGTTGTTTTGAAATTATTTTTCAGTAATTCAAAGTTTTTCACTTTTTCAGCATCATTTGGATCAAATACAGTTTGTTTGTTTTCTACTTCGGCATCGATATTTGAAAATGCTGAAATCAGTTGATCACCTTTAAAGATCCAGTGTTCTGTGGCTTTGCCTGTTTCAAAGTTGCCTGTAAATTCGATCACGCAGTTGTCTTTTTGCTTAATAAGACGAGCAAGATTGTGTTTTGTCGATGGTTCAGCAGATATATTTTTGTGCTGTTCTAAGACGACAGGGGCGTTGGGATTTGTTGGTGTGGTTGAGCAAGCGGTGAGGGCAGAAATACAAAGTAGTGTAGTGGATGCGAATTTTAGATTCATTGTAAGCGTCTGATTGTCAAAATAATGCTTTCAGTATAGATAAGCCCTTCTTAAAAGCCTATGGAAATTAGTCTCTTAAATGTATACTTTTTATTGTTGAGGTGTATTAGGCAATTTTATCATTGTTTTTTGAACTTCAACTTTTTTTGCTTCAGGTGTAAATAAGAATGAAACTGATCCAATAACTATCAAACAAGCTATTAATACAACAGCAAATTTAAGCCTAAATAGTTTTAAATCTCGGACATAAATCAATTTCAAATGTTCAAAAGCTAACTCTTTGACAAATGGAAAATTGGCTTTATCTAATTCATCTGAATAATTTTGTACTGTTTGATTGGCTCGAATATCTGTACGGAAGAAACCATTGATTAAATTAAATTTAAAAGTTCCCCCACCATAGTAATGACCTTTCTGAGCATAGCCATCATTAATATGTTTGCTTGGGTTATCAATTGCAGATAGTGCTGCTAGTAAGATTAAAACAGCAACTAGCCAGATAGCAAAAATTAGCCAAGCTAGTGCTTGTTGATACCATAGACCATTTGAGTCTAAAAATTCATAAATTGTTCTAATTTGTGGGAAAGGCACAATACAACCAGCAAGCAATGCCCCAATTTTAAAGTCAATAGCTCTAATATTCTGTTGAGTATCTTGAATTGCAGATTGTAAAAAAGTAGATTTATCCATTATTTTCAACCCAATCATTCATATTGGTGTTGATTATATATCCACCATAACAGTCATAAGACCAATTCTTTTCAAGCCAATCTTTATATTGTTGATTTGGTAGATTTTCATAAAATGAATTGCTAAATAAAATTGGTTGATTACCATTTTTATTTGCATTCGAGCATAGTTCAGCTGTTTCAGATACTAGGCTGCCAATCCAAGTAACTTCATTGATAGCACTGCCTTTATAACCTGCTTTAATCATAAGGGTTTCATTATAGTGAACTCCTATACCTGCTTTGATTTCAGTGTACTTTTTTTTACGTAGTTTGATATTGATAGTATCAATTAGTGAGTTGACCATTCCAGCAAGAGTAAAGATATCATTCATATCGTGCTGATAAGGTGTATCGTAAATTGCCCAAACACAATCGCCTTCTATATATAATTCTCGAACTTTATTAAAACTATTCAAAATAGCTACGAGTTCTGAAATATAGCTTCTATATACTTTTGCTAGTACAGGTCTTCTATGATTGTTTGCATAGGCTTTTGAACCTCTCATATCTACAAATATTGCAGTTCCATATACATAGTAACCATTTGTAAAAGTTAAGTTATCTCGGTTAGGTATAGTTTTACTATCTGTATAGTTGTTGTCAGATGAGTCTAATATTTCATCAATACGTTCGAGACTTTTTTCAAAATCATAAGCTTTATAATTTGCTAGCATTATAGTTTACTCAAAATAAAAACCCCACTTATTTAAGCAGGGTTTTTATTTTATTTCAAATATTTAGCTTAGTGTTGCGACACCGAAATATCCGCAACATTTGTAAAAAATCACGCAACTGCGCAAGGATACAAAACATTTTTAAGTAAATGATTGCTGATAATGACGTGTTTGTAAGCTAAGTAATTGTGGCTTGAGATGATTTAAATCTTCATCCAAACCAAGTTTTTTAGCGAGTGGGTCAGTTGCAAAAGAATCCTGTAAAAGATTTGGGGATGTGAATCGTTCTGATAAATTCGTTGAATAGGCTTTTAACTGAGTACGTCTAAACACAGAAGAGCAAGAATAGCGGCTAAATTTTTCCAATAAAAAAACTAATCGACGTGTTTCTAAAGCATTGAGTTTAGAAAAAGCAGTGGGTAAAAATTCTGAATATAGCAAAGCTTCAGCCACAGGTTTAACTTCTTCAAAAGTTGCAGAACTTAAAGAATGTGCGAGTAATTGTTGTAAAGCTATTTCAAACTCATGCTGATTCATCATCCTCTCACTTATTCAGATAGCTCAGATAACAACGAAATCATATAGTGAATATTCGATTCCAATTGTTCAGGAGTCGCATAATAGTCTTTAGCATTATTCGCTGAAATTTTAAACTGATCAAGTGAAAATTTTTTGAGCTGAAATAGGATTCGAATGTCTTCAATATCTCGATCAGACAGCCGTGCTAATTTTGAAATAGCCAGATCAAGTGCTGAAACTAAATAAACTTCTACAATACTTTCAGTGATGAGAGGAATAGTGCGGTCAATATAATCAGGATCAATAGAAGCTAAAGCGGTGTTAAAACCACGATCAAATTCTAAATTCGTTTCTAAATTATTTTCATCAATATATTCAATATCATTTTGTTCAAGAAAAATGATGATGTCTTCTTTTTTTAATAAAGGAATTGCTTGAATTTCAGCATCTACATCATTACTACCACGAGCATTGGTATGGATATGAAAAGCACAACCACCAAAAATATAAGCTTTTACAGCACCATGAGGTAAATTTTGATGATTCGTAGAAATATAATTCTCAAGCTCAAGAAAGAGCTTGAGAATCGCTTTACTCATTGGAGAATGAGTAAAGATTTCCATTAATGTTGTAACACCGAAATATCTGCAACACTGGTAAACAAATCACGCAACTGCGCAAGGATACGCAAACGGTTTGCTTTCAACTCAGCATCTTCCGACATCACCATCACACTATCAAAGAAAGCATCAATCGGCGCACGTAACGCAGCAAGTTTAGACAGCGCTTCGGTATAATCTTTTGCAGCCAAAAGCGGTTGAACCACAGGAAGCAATTTTTGAATCTCTGCATAAAGTGCTTTTTCAGCATCTTCAACCAGTTTAGATTCAACGATTTCACCTGTAGGTGCAGCTTCTTTAGCCAAGATGTTTGCAACACGCTTATTCGCAGCTGCAAGTGCAGCAGCTTCAGGCAAATCACGGAAATGATTTACCGCATTCACACGTTTATCAAAATCTAAAGGCGATTTTGGAGAAAGCGCTTGAACCGCTTGAATCACATCAACCGCAACGCCTTGGTCTTCATACTTCGCACGGTAACGACCTTCCAGGAATGCAACTGCATCCGTTAAAGTTTTGTCATGATCTTTAATCACATCACCATACGCAGCTAAAGCAAGCTTGATCAATTCTTCAATTGAAACATCAAGATTATTTTCAGTCACTAAACGCAAAATACCAATCGCAGAACGACGTAAAGCAAACGGGTCTTTTGAACCTGTAGGTGCTTGACCAATACCGAAAATACCTGTCAACGTATCTAAACGATCCGCAAGGGCAATCGTTGTACCTGTCTTAGTCTGTGGTAAAACATCACCTGCAAATTTAGGAAGATATTGCTCACCTAAAGCTTCAGCAACTTCATCATTTTCGCCTTCAATACGTGCATAGTAAGTACCCGCAATCCCTTGAAGTTCAGGGAATTCACCCACGAGTTCAGACGTTAAGTCACATTTAGCAAGAAGCGCTGCTTTTTCAGCATCCGCAGGGTTTGCACCTGTGATCGCAGATAAAGCCACAGCTAATTTTGCAATACGTTCAGACTTATTCCACAGCGTACCCAATTGAGCTTGGAATACCATATTGGCTAATTTTTCTTTACGAGAAGCAAGCGGTTGCTTTTGATCCTGTAAGAAGAAGAATTCAGCATCAGATAAACGAGGGCGTACAACTTTCTCATTTCCTTCAATGATTTGAGTCGGATCTTTAGACTCAATATTTGAAACGGTAATGAAATAAGGTTGTAGTTTATTGTCCGCATTGACCAAACAGAAATACTTCTGGTTGTCTTGCATCGTGGTGATTAACGCTTCTTGCGGAACAGCAAGGAAACGTTCTTCAAAACTTGCACGAAGCGCAACTGGCCATTCAACCAATGCAGTCACTTCGTCACGTAAGTCAGCAGGGACGATCGCAATCGCATTCACTTCATCAGCAAGCGCTTTAACTTGTTGGTCAATGATCGCTTGACGTTCTTCAAAAGAAGCCACAACATGTGCTGCTTTTAATTTCGGTAAATAGTCTTCTGCATTTGCCAATGTAATCGCTTCAGGTGCATGGAAACGGTGACCAAAAGTCACATTACCTGCTTGATGATCCTGAATGGTTGCATCAACAACATCATTATCTTTCAGCAATACAACCCATTTTACAGGACGAACGAATTCAGTACGGCTTGCCGCTGAACGCATACGTTTTGCGATTGGAAGATTGTCCAAAGCTGTTTGTAAAATTTGTGGCAATAAAACGTCAAGGCTTTGACCTTTCACATCTTTCAAATAACAAACTTTTTCAACTTTACCTGCTTGGAAAGTGGTTACTTGATCTACAGTGATGCCTTGACCACGCATAAAGCCTTCAAGTGCTTTAGTCGGTTTGCCTTCAGCATCAAAAGCCGCTTGTTTTGCAGGACCATCGAAACGTTTTTGTGTATCTGCTTGAGCAGCATCAACATTCACAATTTTCAATGCCAAACGACGTGGTGCTGCGTATGCTTCGATAGAATCAAAAGCTAAGCCAGCATCATTTAAGCCTTTTACAGTTTCAGCTTGTAGTGCATCACGTAAAGTTTTTAAGCTTTTTGGTGGTAATTCTTCACAGCCTAATTCGAACAATACTGTATGTTTAGACATTATTTGCTCTCCTTAGATTCAACTTGCTCAGCTTTTACTTCTGCTTCAACTTGCGCTTTTAACTGTGCCAATACTTCATCACGTAAATGTGGTTCAGCCATAGGGAAACCAAGTTTTGCACGTGCTGCCACATAACTTTGTGCAATAGAGCGCGCCAAAGTACGAACACGTAAAATATAGCGTTGACGTTCAGTCACAGAAATTGCACCACGAGCATCGAGCAAGTTAAAGCTGTGTGATGCTTTGATCACTTGTTCATATGCAGGAAGTGGAAGTTCAGCTTCCATTAAGCGTGTTGCTTCAGCTTCATAGAAGTCGAAAAGCTCAAACATTTTTTCAACGTTGGCATATTCAAAGTTATAAGTCGATTGCTCAACTTCGTTTTGATGGAATACATCGCCATAAGTCACAGTACCAAATTGACCTTTGGTCCAAACAAGATCGTAAACTGAATCTACACCTTGTAGGTACATTGCTAGACGTTCAAGACCGTAAGTGATTTCACCAGTGACAGGGTAGCATTCAACACCACCGACTTGTTGGAAGTAAGTGAACTGAGTCACTTCCATACCGTTTAACCAAACTTCCCAACCTAAGCCCCATGCACCAAGTGTTGGAGATTCCCAGTTGTCTTCAACAAAGCGAATATCGTGAACGAGTGTGTCGATGCCGATAGCTTTTAATGAGTCTAGATACAACTGTTGAATGTTGTCTGGGTTTGGCTTAAGCACCACTTGGAATTGGTAATAGTGCTGTAAACGGTTTGGGTTTTCACCATAACGACCATCTTTCGGACGGCGTGACGGTTGAACGTATGCTGCGTTCCATGTTTCAGGACCAAGCGCACGTAAGAATGTTGCAGTGTGGAATGTCCCTGCACCCATTTCCATATCGTAAGGTTGTAACACGACGCAACCTTGTTCAGCCCAGTAGTTTTGTAAGGCAAGAATTAAGCCTTGGAATGTATCAATATGCGATATGGCGCGACTCATGCAGCATCCACTATAAGTATTAGAAAAAATTGGTTCTAAGTATAAGGATTTTGGTGGGGAGTGGCAAAGGTTTGCTGTTTTTAATCAACCTTTATATCAAAGATATTTTGCATGATCGTAATGAACTTTGAGGAGCGTTGAATTTCATTAATAATGATGGATGTTGTCATACTTTCTTTGAGTTCTAATAATTCGTTTGAGTTAGTACAAGCTTTTGCTTCTTTACTCAGTGTTAATTCGAAGGCTGAAAAATTTTTTATAAGAGCATAAAACTCTAATAAAGTTAGAGTGTCTAAGTTATCTTTAATTAATGGTAGAATTTTTTGAATAGAATTTATTTTCTTTGATTTCTCAACTGAATTTTTTTCGATAAAGGCTAAATGAATTAAGAAGTAAATAAATGCGTTATGAATATTTTGTTCTAATTTTAATGGCTCGAGTAGAGTTAAAAGGTCTTTATGTTCATTTAATATATTGAATTTTAAGTTTATATCAGATGTCGTTCTACTTAAAACCATAATAGTATTGAGGGATTGTTCTGCCATGAAAAGATTTTTAGGCTCATAAATTAAAATTTCTTTTTGACATGCAATTTTAAGTGAAAGATTATTTTCAGTAAATTGATCTTCGTCTAGTTTTTCCAACATTGTATAAAAAATATCAACACGAGTGTAATTATCTAGTTTATTACTTAGAACTCTGACAAGTTGTTCGGTATGTGATTTATATTGTTTTCCTTTTTCTCGTGCTGTTTCAAAATTGATTTCATTTAAATAATTCTGTAGTTCCACTTCAGGTCGTTCGATAAAATCCAAATTGCAATTTAAACATTCTGCAATGTCCATAAATGTTTCATCAGCATCACAGCCATAAATAACTTTGCATTCTTCATCTATCCCTAAAAAATGATGGCTTTCTTTTTGTAAAACTTGATTGCTATATTCGAGCCAATACAACCAATTACTATAAGGACGTAGCTCTTTCAGGGCGGTCATAAGTGGGTCATTTTCACCACTATAACCTGCAACCACCCAAGTTTTAGTACAACCTGTTGAGTGTACAACTTTCTGTAAAATAGGGTCATGTTGAGTGAGTTGGTTTGTAGTGTTTCTTTGAACTTGTCCTACATGTTGTCCGTTAAGATAAATGATACATGGATCGTTAAAAAGTTCAGGGTTAACTCTTTCAACAGAACCTAAATCATAAATTGCGGGAAGAGGATACATGCCTACCATGTAGCATGCATGAATCAGCAAAGGATCAAAATTAACAGTGAGTATTCTGCTGAAGTATTTTTGCTTTAAAAGTTCAGCAATCGCAATATGTGCGAAGTTCAGTTTGGCTTTTTCAATGCCTTTATCTTTATTGCCTTCTATAAACCATTTAAAAAGCTCTTTACGTTTTACATTCGACAGTTTGGTCATAATGTCATTGTATTGAAGTTGGCTTAAATCTTCTTGAGCTAGCTTTTGTTCTTCTTCTGTAAAATAATTTGGAAAGTTCTCAATCGCAATTTTCATCAGTTTAAATGCAGGTGGGATACCTGCTGAAACAGAAATCCCTGCGCCAACCAAAAGGATTGCTCCACCATCTTCTTTGGCATCTTTGAGGGAGGCAGCTAAGTGTTTTAATAGTTCTTCGCGATTTTGAGACATTTTAGATGGTATTTTCAAAAGTTAGTTTAATCTTAAAGCTAAGATTATGATTTGCAAGTAATCTTATTGAATACTTGCAAAATCCCCCAATAACAACACCCAACAAACATAGCTAAACAATAGAAAAACCAATCTGTAAACAACTTCCAAAACGGTGTGGGAAGTGTGCCTGTAAATAAGAGATAACCTATCATTGAAACGATAGCCCACATCAACCAAGAACCAAAGATAATACTAAAGAATGTCAGTCGATTTTTACGAGAAAGTAATACTGATATTGCATAACTGATCGGGACTGTAATCACGCAGTAAATGAAATAAATCAGCAACGTAACTCCTAAAACAGTTAAAATTGCTTGTAAGCTATATTCATGATTCATCACAATAAACAAACAAGCCAAGATGACCAATAAAGCGATCGGTGCTAAGAGAAGAGCTTTGAAAATATTCTTATTGCGATATTGTGTCATGATGCAGATCACAGATGATTCATAATAGATCAGTAATAGAATGCCTTAAATGGATTGATTTTCCTACATTCTTTTCTTATTAAGATATTGAGTCTATGATGAAAGAAATTTAGACAATTTATATGTAAATTATCTAAGAAATTTTATAAATAAAATCATTAGGTGATAAATTATTGGAAAATTTGATATGGATAAAATGGATATTAAATATATCTTATAAACACAACCACGTATAATCACATTTCAAATTTAGCAAAGCAAAGGAATGACGTGTTTCATACCCAACTTGAATGGTTAAATACCTTAAAACCCAATTTTAAAGTTTTACCGCTAAAAGACCGATTGTTGTGTGGACTCGGCGCATTACTGGGCTTGGCAATATCTTCACTTATCAGTTGGTATGTACTCGGTGACTTTAACGCATGGTATATCGCACCAATGGGAGCTTCATCCGTATTGCTCTTTGCTGTACCTGCAAGTCCATTGGCACAGCCTTGGAATATGGTGGTAGGGAATACCATTGCAGGGATTATTGGGGTAACTTGCGCACTATTTATTTCCAATCAAACGGAAGCATTTAGTATTGCGGTTGCTTTGGCAATCTTTCTGATGATGACTACAGATTCATTGCATCCACCAAGTGGTGCTGTTGCGATTACTGCAGTGCTAGGTGGAGAGTCAGTTCACCAGTTAGGTTATCACTTTATTTTCTATCCAGTTTTATTAAATTCTGTTTTATTGCTGGTTGTGGCGATTATTTTCAACCGATTGTTGGGGAAACAATACCCACAAGTTGCACAAGTCAATACACGTTCCAAAGACCCAACACCGACACAGAAAGTCACCATTCAACCGCAAGATATTCAAGAAGTTTTAGAACATCAAACTCAGCTTTTGGATATTAGTGAATACGATCTACAAAAAATCATTTTAGAAGCACAAGAAAAAGCCAATGCTCGAAATGTCAGTCAATATCTTTGCCAAGATATTATGACCAAAGATGTGATTAGTTTGGATGAGCAAGATGATATTCATAAGGCATTAGATAAATTTAAAAAAGTGAATTTGATGAGTCTGCCTGTGATCAATTCACAACATGAATTGGTTGGAACATTGGCACTCTATGACGTTGTGGAATGGTTTAAGCGTGCAGCAGATCCTCGTGCATCATGGGAGCATCTGGTTAAACAAATCATGAATCGCAAAGTGATTACTGCACAACCGCAACAACCCATTCAGAACTTAGTGCCTTATTTTGTTGAGCGATCATTTAACTATATTCCTGTGGTTGAACAGCAAAAACTGGTGGGGATCATCAGTCGTGCAGATATGATTGCTGTATTACAACAGCAGTTAAATCAATCTAAACTTTAATTGAGAATAAAAAAAAGCTACAGCAGTTTGGGGGAACTGGTGTAGCTTGAAAAAGGGAAACTATTTAAAATTTAAAACTGTTGAAATTAATGTGTTTTCTCTTCGTAAATGGTACGTGTAGGGCGTTGGTAGCTGTATGTTCTATCTAAGCGTAAATCTTGTTTTGGTATTAGCAACCAAAGAATTAAATAGACAAGAATCCCTGGAAAAGCCGCACTCATACATGAAACAACAACGAAGATAATTCGTAATAATGTCACATTCCAACCAAAACGTTCAGCAATACCGCCCATTACACCGGCGATCATATTGTGTCGGTTAGAACGATATAAACCAGAATTGGCCATTTAACTCTCCTTCAGTGATTTGTTATCAATCATTCTATAAATGAATCTTGATAATTTAATAATGGGACTTTTACTGAATTCTTCAAGTGAATCGCACATTAATTTTGTTAATGCTATGTAACAATAAAGATTTATACCATCCAGAGTATTCTAAAAAACGGAGTAAATATAAGCATTATTCGGCGGAATAGATCAGTTTTTTATACTTTTGTAAAAAATAACCGCTTAAGATTTCGAGAAATGTGACAACACCCTAAAATAAACAGATAAATATGAATATTTGATGTGTATCGCAGTTGTGCTTTGCCAAATAGGTAAATCTGTCGATTTAATTGTTGGGTTTTTTGATTTATGTATGTTGTATTTAATGGAATAAGTTTTGTTCGAGTGATGACATTCAGTTGCTGTGTGGCGCTTACAGCATGTGATTCCTCAACAACAAATAATAAACAAGATCGTTCGGGTTCAGCGAACCCATCGAATGACGTGCTTAATCAGGGAGCGTTGACGCAACATGATGAAGTGCAGCATGGGAAAAAGCTCACTGAAGTGGCTGGGCAGGCGACTTTACCCACGGCTTCAGAAGTCAATGCTCTAGATCAACCTTCAGAAACGATGACTCCAAAAGCTCAACAGCTTGTTGGGCGTTATCATGTGCAAATTAATTGTGAAGACCCATTTGCGATGTGTGATCAAGGCAATTCAGAATTTATTATCAATTTATTGCCAGATGGTACTGCACATAGAACCCTTGTTTATATGGGGAAAATGACTTATGAAAATAATGATATTAAGTCAAATCGATCTTATCAAAAAAATACATGGGCCTATGATGAAGCGAATCGAGAGATTATTGTGAATCGTATAGAAGGTATTCAATTTTATTATAAAGTAGATGCGCACAAGAATTTAGTCATGGATTTAGATAAGATCTTAAACGGTACTGAAAAAAATAAAGTGTATTTTCAACAAAATAATATCGCACCGACCAAAGCTTATGTGTTGACGCGATTTGATCATTAGTAAGACAAAGCATTATTGTATTTAAAGCAAGAAAATTATTTTAGAACGAATGAGGCAGATGTGAATATCTGTTTTTATTGAGAATAAAAATATGGTGGGTTGTGTGGGGTTCGAACCCACGACCAATAGATTAAGAGTCTACTGCTCTACCAACTGAGCTAACAACCCTGAGAAAATTTTAAAATATCATTTTAAAATTTTTGCAAGACAAGCGAAGCGCGTAGTTTTTTAACACTAGGCCATATTCGTCAACTAACCTTTTTGAGATCAGATACTTAATCCAACAAAACAACGTTTCACCCGAACGCAAGAGAAAATCTGTGATTTTCTATCGGTATCGGTATCGGTATCGGTATATTGCAAAGTCCATTGTTTTATGTGAAAAACTCTAGAACTTTTTGCAAGACAAGCGAAGCGCATAGTTTTGAATACTAGAGAATATTTGTTATCTAACATTTTTGAATGTCAAATACTTGATCTAGTAAGACAAGAATAATACTTTGCAACATCGATGTAGCAAAATTTCGAGAATGGCGAAGCATCTGAAAGGAGATGTTTGGTCTTGGTCGGAACTTGCAGGTTTCGTTTCTTTTGTTGTACTGAAAGCGTACAGAAAGAAGCCCTAAGAAAGAATGGTGGGTCGTCCGCGATTCGAACGCGGGACCAACGGATTAAAAGTCCGCTGCTCTACCAGCTGAGCTAACGACCCTGAGAAAATTTTAAAATAACATTTTAAAATTTTTGCAAGACAAGCGAAGCGCGTAGTCTTTGATGTTGGATAACTTGTGTCATCTAACAGCTTTCAGGAAAAGCTTAAATAAATGGTGGGTCGTCCGCGATTCGAACGCGGGACCAACGGATTAAAAGTCCGCTGCTCTACCAGCTGAGCTAACGACCCTGAGTGAGGATTAACGAAACAACGTTTCGTCCGAGCGCAAGAGAAAATCTATGATTTTCTATAGGTATATGAAATAGCCTATATTTGCGATTACGGATTAAGATCCTTTGCAGGTCAAACAATAAGTGGTGGGTCGTCCGCGATTCGAACGCGGGACCAACGGATTAAAAGTCCGCTGCTCTACCAGCTGAGCTAACGACCCTAAACAGATATTCAAAAGTATTGAATACGCAGTGTAAGAAACTAAAAAGTTTTAAACACCACTTTGTTTGATGGTGCGTATTTTAGCAAGATATTGATAGAGCGCAAGTAAAAAATAAGAAAGTTTGCAACGTTCGGTTATAAATAACACAAATTAAAGTAAAAAAGCCCTGAAAACAGGGCTTTTTGTTTGAATCGTCATATTTATATGAATTTAGAAACGGTATTTATACGCTTCAATATTGGCATAAATTTCAGAAGTGACATCGCAATAGGCATTGGCATTCGGTAATAAAACCAATAAACGATCAGAAGTTTTTGCAGGATCAAAGGCTTGTTCCTTCAATTTATTCTTCTGATATTTAAAAGTACCCGTTGTCTCAACCACTTCTTGAATGCGTAAGAATACGGGAACCGCATAAGCAGGGAGGTTCTTTTTGAAGTCTGAAACCATTTGGCTAAGATCTTGTTCTGTAAGTTCTTGTCCGTCATGCAAGGTGATGGCTGCCATACCTGCACGACCATTGGTATTTGGAATTTCTACACCATAAACCACCGCTTCAGTGATTTTTGGATATTCACTGCAAATATTCTCAACTTCTGTGGTTGAGACATTTTCACCTTTCCAACGGAATGTATCACCTAAACGATCAACGAATTGTGCATGGCGGAAACCAATATCACGAACCAAATCACCTGTAATAAAGTACGAGTCGCCTTTTTTAAAGACGTCATTCATGATCACAGATTTATTCTTTTCAGGGTCTGTATAGCCATCAAAAGGAGAGCGTTTGGTAATTTTACCAATCAATAAGCCCACTTCACCCTTTTGAACTTTTGTGCAGAACCCTTTGTTATCACGAACGGCTTCATTCTTTTCTTTATCAAATTGAACGATTGCATAAGGTGTAGGAGAGAAACCAACCGTATTGTCAAAGTTAAAGATATTACTAAAACCGACATTACCTTCACTTGATGCATAAAGTTCAAGAATTTCTTGGATACCAAAGCGCTCTTTGAATTTGCCCCAAATATTTGGACGCATACCATTACCAATCATCTTGGTCACACGATGTTTATGGTCATTTTCAGAGGCTGGTGCATCCATTAAGTAGCGGCAGAGTTCTCCGACATAGCCGATCGCAGAAGCATTAAATTTTTGTACATCTGTCCAAAATGCTGATGTTGAGTATTTGCGACGAATTGCAAAGGCTGAACTCCCTGCGATTGCACCACACCAGCACACCACCATACCTGTTGCGTGATAAAGCGGTAGGGTGCAGTACATTACATCATCTTCATTGAGATTAAGTACGTGACCGTATGTACCGTATGCCAGTGTCCAACGGCTGTTTGAGAAAATCACTGCTTTAGGTAAGCCGGTCGTTCCAGAGGTATAAATATAAAATAAGCCGTCTTTGCCTTTGACACTATGTGTCGTAGGTACATTAAATTTTGGAAATTGTTCTAAAACTTCAGCAAGGTTGAGATAACCTTTTGGCGCTTTTCCTGCATCTTTTTGCGTTTCTTGATCTGCAAACCAGTGGAAATTTTCAGGTTGAATTGCTAAGTCTTGACGAATTTCATCGACGGCTACTCGACATTCTTCACCAACAACAATAGCAACGGGTTTTACAAGGTTGATGCTATGTGCCAGTACCTTACCAGTTTGCGATGTATTGACGAGCGCTGAAGTCACGCCGAGTTTAGCAAAGGCAATAATGGTTGCTAAGAGTTCAGGACGATTCTCAACCATTACTGTAACGGTATCGCCTTTTTTTATCCCAATTGAAAGATAAAAATGTGCAATTTGATTCGCCCAGTTGTTGAGCTCTTTGTAGCTGTAGCGTTGCTCTTCAAACAATAACGCATCACCATAAGGGTTGTTCTTTGTTGCGCGTTCAAATGCAAGACCAAGACCAGCAGGCGAGTTCGGCGTTCTGATATAAGCTTGTTTCAGCCCGCTGAGTAGATTGGGAATTTTATTGATGAATTTTGGCAAGCGCTCTGCTACATCAGCAAAACCGATCAAATCGGTCTGTGTGGTTTGGCTCATATCAATCCTATTTATTTTTCGTCATCCGATACAATTTATTTGCTTCTAATTTGCAAACCATATTTATGCTTAATATTAGACTGAACACTAAGTATTTTCATGTTAAGCATAATATAAAGAATAAAAATAACTCTATACAGCTGTCTTTTTAATAGATTTGGTCTAGTGCAATCAACCTAATCTGACAAATGTATTTGTAATTTATTCAAAATAACAAAAAAACCTAGCCATCGAAATGACTAGGTTCTTTTTAAACAACAGCATTTGAGCAAATAATTACTAATTATTCAGCTGTTGGTGGTGTTGTTTTTTTTGGTGGACGACCACGTGGGCGAGCAGGTTTTTCATCTGTCGCAACAGTCTCGGCTTGTTGCGTTGCTTCATCTTTCACAGTTTCAGCTGTTTCCAATGCAAGCGATTGCTGTGGTTTTTCAGCTTCGGCTTCTTTTGTTGTATCAACAACAGCATCAGTTTCTACTGAAACTTCAACTTTTGCTTCTTCAACCACTGGTGCAGCTTCTGTTTCTACTGCTTCAACTGGTGTGGTTGCTTCAGTCTCAGTTGCGATAGTTTCAGTTGTTGCTTCAGCTTGAACAGGTGCTGCTTCAACAACATCAGATTCAGCTGTTTTCACAACTTCAGCTTGATGCTCTTGCTTTGCTTGAGCAGCCGCTTGTTTGGCTAAACGACGACGTTCACGTGGATCATTAGCTACACGACGGTCATTTTCTGGCTTTGGTGGTGTTAGGTCTAACACTTCCGCAGGCTCAGCTTCAGGTGCAGCTTTAGTCACAGCAACATCACGTGTCACTGGTTGTTTAACCGCAGGTTCAGAAGTTTCTACAACAGTAAGCGTTGCAGCATATTCTTCTGTGAACTTCGCCAATGCACGGTTGAACGTTGGGATTAATCCAAACTGTTCAATCAATACAGCACAATCATCACCATAAACATGAGTAATCAAGCTACGTACAGTATACTGACCTAAGGTCGGTACTTGAGACGGATTAAGTTTTGGTGCAACAGCTTTGGCTTGAGCGGCTTCACGTTGTTGACGGCGCTTTTGACGCGGGTCATTACTCGCACGTTGAACAGGTTGTTGAGCTTGAACTTCTACAACAGGTGCTTGCTCTACAGGTGTCGTATTTGCTTCTGGTGTAGCAGTTGGTGCTTCAACGGCAACTTCAGCTTTAGCTTCACGACGATGCTTTTGTTGCTTCGCAGGTGCAGGTGCTTGTTGTGGTGGTGTTAATGCCACAATTTCGCTTTGTGCTTGGTCAATATTCACAACCAAAGCTGTGGTTAATTGAGCCTGTTGAGGCGCATCAACGAATTCAACTTTAGGTTGTTGATTTTGAGCCGTTTGTTGTGTTTCAACAGCAGGTGCATTCACTTGAGCAGGTTGTTGCTCACCATTAAACACGCTATGGTCACGATGACGGTTTGGTCGTTGTGGACGCTGTTGTTGATTGCGGTCACGACGTGGAACAGCTTGTTCAGCATTATTGTTCACATCTGCATGTTGTTCATGCTGAGGACGTTGTTGTTTTTGCTGACGACGTTGATCACGTTGATCACGTTGCTCTTGGCGATTGTCCTGACGCTGCTCTTGGCGTTGTTCCTGACGAGTCACCTGAACAACTTCTTCAATCACCTGATGTTGATCATTTGATTGATCGCGTTGCTCTTTGTGCTTATTGCGATTTTTGTTTTTGTTGTTACGTTGAGGTTTGTCCTCACGTTCAACATGCTTTTCATACTCACGTGGCTCTTGTTTTTGAGCTGGTGCATGTGAAAGATAAGCATTGGTTTCAGGTACAACACGTGCTTCAATCGTTGGTGCAGAAGGCACTTGATTGACTTGACCGAATTGACCACGGCTTACCGCACCACCATTGACCATTTGTTCAATAGACGCTGCAGCATTATTCGCAGTACGTGACTGATCTACAGTTGCTGCTTGTTTTTGAACAAACAAGTTTTCTAACCAAGCGCATGGGCTTGATGATGGTTGCGCAACTTGAGCTTGAACAGCTTGTTGTCTTTGCTGTTGCTGAGCTTGCGGTTGGCTTTGTTGTTTTTTGCCTTGCTTATTGTTTTGAGTTTGAACAGGCGCAGCAGTGTGCTGATGTGCTTGCTCTTCCTCTAAATGCCACTCAGATGACTCATAACCCAATTCTTTTTCACTTGAGCGTGTTGCTTCAGTACGCTCATAGCTTGTTGGCGCAAAGCCTTCAGGGTTATACGAAATTTCGTAATGTGGTGTTTCTAAATGTGGATGTGGCAATACAGTCACACGTACATTTGAGGTTTGTTCTAAGTAAACAAGACTGTGGCGCTTTTCATTCAATAAGAATGCTGCAATTTCTACAGGCACTTCAACTTGTACTTCACCATGGCGTTCTTTGAGTGCAATCTCTTCAACTTTACGCATGATTGAAAGAGAAAGCGAACGTAAGTCACGTACCATACCTGTGCCATGACAGCGAGGGCAGACATAACCTGTTGCTTCTTCAAGTGATGGACGTAAGCGTTGACGGCTCATTTCCATTAAACCAAAACGTGACAATTGACCGAATTGGATACGTGCGCGGTCACTTTGAGTTGCTTCACGAAGTTTCGCTTCAACCATGCGTTGGTTACGTTCTTTGGTCATGTCGATAAAGTCGATCACGACTAAACCGCCAATATCACGTAAACGTAATTGACGAGAAATTTCTTCTGCTGCTTCTAAATTTGTGCTTAATGCTGTTTCTTCAACATCATGACCACGTGTAGATTTTGCAGAGTTAATATCAATAGAAACCAATGCTTCGGTTTGGTCGATGACAATTGAACCGCCAGAAGGAAGTTTTACTTCACGTTCATAAGCCGTTTGGATTTGGCTTTCGATACCGAAATGAGCGAACAATGGTTCATTTAAAGTATAAGTTTTGAGTTTGTCGAGTTGGTTTGGCATTACCGCTTTAACAAAGTTATATGCTTCGTTATAGGCTTGCTCAGAATCAATTAAAATTTCTGCAACATCATCACGTAAGTAATCACGAATCGCACGTGTCACGACACCTGCTTCTTGGTGTACCAACATTGGTGATGGACCAGAGTTTGCAGTCCCTTGGATTTGTGCCCAAAGGTCTAATAAATGTTGTAAGTCGAGTTGTAATTCTTCTTGTGAACGACCAATACCTGCAGTACGAACAATCACGCTCATACCACGAGGAGTATTTAAAGACGCCAACATTTCTTTCAACTCTTCACGAACTGAACCTGAAATTTGACGACTGATACCGCCACCTTTAGGGTTGTTTGGCATAAGTACCAAATAACGACCTGCAAGTGAAATATAAGTCGAAAGGGCAGCACCTTTATTGCCACGTTCTTCTTTTTCAACTTGAACAAGAAGTTCTGTGCCTTCAGTGATTAATTCACGAATATTTGAAGTTTGGCGAGGGTCTGCTTTGTAATAAGTATTGGCAATTTCGCGCATCGACAAGAAGCCTTGACGACCTGCACCATATTCTACAAATACAGCTTCTAAAGAAGGCTCTACGCGAGTGACATGACCTTTATAAATATTGGCTTTCTTTTGCTCACGTGTACGATTTTCTAAGTCGAAATCGTAAAGACGGTGACCAGTGATGAGTGCAACGCGAACTTCTTCGGCATGTGTTGCATTGATCAACATACGTTTCATGGGTGTAACACCTAATAGTGATCCACACCAACAACTCGCTATTTATCTAAATAAAGCGAACATCTAAAATATTGGATCAAGACTTAAACCAAAAACATCCAGTATGATTTAAGTTGCTGACTGAGTTGTGAGCTCAGGCGAGGGTTTGATACCTGTATTTCCGTATTGATGTTGCAATACTTTCTTTAATCTTTGCACAATTAAAGTTTTGAGGTTTTCACTGGCACTGAAAGTGGTGCATTGGATGACGGATTTGATCGTCTTTCACTGCGACATTGCTCGAAGATCATCTCAACTTTGGTGAGTGCGTCTTGATACGGAATTATCATCGTATCTTTACAAAATGTGCAGTTCCAATACCTCAGACACTTATGTCCTGAATAACACTCTAAAGCGACTTGGCTGATGTGTATCAGTTTATGTTTAAAAACCAAATGCTGGATAATGACCAGTTTGGCGACATATATTTTTAAACAAACCGATTTCTGTACTTTAAGTACAATTAAACGCAACAGTTTGTCTTTTTGCCGATATAATAAAGCCTTCGGCGTCGGCGTATTCTTTTGGGACCATTCCGAGCTTTGGGTGAATGCTTTATTCTGTCTGTGCTTTCAAAAAGTTTTTTGTTTCAAAAGTTTCTGAAATACAGATAATAAAGTTCACTTACGGTGGTATCCGTGCGCTGACTATAACAAACCTTGCATCATCTGCCTATGGGCTATACGGTTATTTTGTATGAAATGTATAGTCTAAGTGATCAGTTTTTAATCAAAATTTCGTTTTATTAGGTCATCGTAACTGTATGAATTCTACGCAAGACTGGCAAAGTGTCACCTGGTTTGAAGTCGACGAACATCAGGAAGCTCAACGTATTGATAATTTTTTATTTTCACGTTTAAAAGGTGTGCCGAAAAGTCGCATCTATCGTTTGATTCGTGAGGGTCAAGTTCGTGTCAATAAAAAGCGCGTTAAGGCTGAAACTAAGCTCGCGATTGGCGATCAGATCCGTGTTGCACCGATTCGTTTTGAGCAAAAAGATGAGTCTGCTGTACCTGTGTCAGATAAGGTGGCGCAAAGTTTATTAAGCCGTGTGGTCTATGAAGATGAAGGTTTAATGGTGGTCAATAAGCCATCTGGCATCGCAGTACATGGCGGTAGCGGTGTGGCGTATGGCTTGATTGAAGGTTTGCGTGCTGCAACAGGTAAAAAATATTTAGAACTGATCCATCGTATTGACCGTGATACATCTGGTTTGGTGATGATCAGTAAAAAACGTAGCGTACTGAAAACCCTGCAAGATTTGTTACGTGAGCACAAAATTCAAAAAACCTATGCTGCAATTGCTAAAGGTCAGGTGAGCTTAGACAATCAATTGATTGATCAACCTTTATTGCGCTATGAATTGGCAAATGGCGAACGTCGTGTACGTGTGTCAAAAGACGGTAAAGAATCCGAGACACAATGGAAAGTCGCTGAACGCTTTATGCATGCAACTTTGGTACATGCCTCACCGCTATCAGGGCGTACCCATCAGATTCGTGTACATGGTTTGAGTATTGGTCATCCGCTGGTTGGGGATGATAAGTATGGGCATGAAACTGAATATCGTGGACCAAATCCTCGTCGTTTGTGTCTGCATGCGATGCGTTTGGAAATTCCAGGCTATCCCGTGATTGAAGCGCCTTTGCCTGAAGATATGCAGAGTTTGGTGGCGCAGTTAAGATCGCAGAAAGCGGATAAGCCTGTTGCGTAATTAAAAGTATTTGAGAAGCTGTTTTTTAGGTTGGCAACAAAGTGATACTGATCAGTTAAGCTGATTTATTGAAGAAATATCATAAAAATTTCCCCTCTTGCGAAACTACGTTTCTCATCTTTGAAAAAGAGGGGAACGCCCCATAACTGAAAATAGTTTTGTTATGGAAAATTCCCTCTCCTTTCAGGAGATGAGTAGTATTACTACGTAAGGGGTGAGGTGGGCTTTAAATTGGAAATAAACATGCAAAAACCTGTAGAACTGATTATTTTTGACTGGGATGGAACACTGTTTGATTCTGTCGGGCAGATTGTGGCGAGTTTATTGTTTGCTGCTGAGCAATTTGAGCAATCTTTAACACCTGACACTGCAAAAAGTATTATTGGTTTAGGTTTGCCTGAAGTGGCTCAGGTTTTATTTCCAACTGTGCCTGAACTGCATACAGAAATTTTAAAATGCTATGGTGATCATTATGTGGAGCATTCCAAAGGTGATCAGTGGTTCGCAGGTGTATCAGAAATGTTGCATGATTTAAAAAATCAGGACATTCACTTGGCAGTGGCGACAGGTAAAAGCCGTAAAGGTTTAGATCGTGTGTTGGGGCAAACCAACAGTCGTGATTTATTTACCGTAACCCGTGCAGCGAGTGAAACTAAGTCTAAACCTGATCCATTAATGTTGGCAGAAATTTTACAACACACAGGGATTCAAGCTGATCGTGCGATTATGGTCGGTGATACTTCTTATGATTTGGAAATGGCGAAAAACATTGCCATGCCTCGTGTAGGCGTGAGTTATGGCGTGCATCGTATTGAAGTTTTACAAAGTTTTAATCCATTAACGATTGCAAACGATGTCAGCACTTTGCATGATTTTTTACTTCAACAGGTTCAGCTTAAAGACGTGGTTTAATCAATATCCATCGTCGCTTCATTCTCATAAAGAAAAGGGCAAAGTCATTCACTTTTGCCCTTTTTTCATATTTAAAAGATTGTATTGCTCTGTTATTTCTCGGCTGAAAAAGTCATTTTTGTTCATCTCTATATTAGCATTTAGTCGTAGAACAAAGTTCCCTCAAAAATAACAACGACCTGAATTCTGAGTAATTTACTGGTATTTCTAATTGATTTTTAACGCTTGTTTATTCATCTAAAAATATGGATAAAGATTTATAGGTTCTAACTATTGTCATAAATAAAATAAGTATTGGCACAAAAACAGCAATTTACCGATGCTTAAACTGTTCATAAAAGTACACGTTTTAAAGAAAAATGGTGTTCAGATGCAGTAGAACTGCAGAGATTGATCTGATCATTCAAGCAAAATCTCTCATTGGGTAATGTCGAGATTCAGCCATCTAAAACGGTATTCAGTCCATTTTGCAGTTTAAGGAAACATGATGTCGAATTCTGCTGTTGTTCAAACAAGTGTTGAATCGGTTGCTTTGGCTTTAAGAGAAGCTGAATTATCAAAAACGGCGATTGCGCCTGTTCGTCCACAACTTGGGGGTGAAAGTGCCGATGTAGATATCGCCTATGCCGTTCAGGAAGAAAACACTAAGCGTGCGATTGCTGAGGGTCGTCGTTTAGTAGGGCGCAAAATTGGTCTGACTTCAATTGCAGTACAAAAACAGTTAGGTGTTGATTCTCCTGATTTTGGAATGTTGTTTGCAGATATGGCATTTGGTGATGGTGAAGCCATTCCTGCGGGATTACTGATTCAACCGAAAGTTGAAGCTGAAATTGCGTTAGTGATCAATAAAGATCTAACCCAAGAAAAACATACTTATGCAGACATTATCAGTGCGACTGAATATGCCTTGCCTGCGGTTGAAGTGGTCGATAGCCGTATCGAAAACTGGAAAATTTCACTGATTGATACTGTTGCTGATAATGCGTCTTCTGCGGCGTATGTCCTCGGCTCTAAGCCTGTGAAACTTGAAAATCTTGACCTTGTAAATTGCAAAATGACCATGACGCGTAGTGGTGAAGTGGTTTCGCAAGGTGTGGGTAAAGCCTGTCTTTCAAATCCGCTCAATGCAGCCGTTTGGTTAGCAGATGAAATGGTACGTCGTGGTCGTCCACTTTTGGCAGGTGACATTATTTTGACTGGTGCATTGGGTCCAATGGTTGTGGCACATGCAGGTGATGAATTTGTTGTGGAAATTGAAGGTTTTGGTTCAGTGACTGCTGCTTTTGCGGCTGAATAAATCTGAATTTTACCTGGTCTTAAGTTTTACAACGCCTTGCATTTTACAGCATATAGTTAAGAGATATTGTTCATGAAAAAGATTAAATGTGCATTGATCGGTCCAGGGAATATTGGTACTGATTTACTTTATAAATTACAACGTAGTGAGTTTTTAGAACCTGTATGGATGGTGGGAATTGACCCAACATCTGAAGGTCTGGCACGTGCTGCAAAAATGGGCATTAAAACCACTGCTGAAGGTGTGGATGGTCTGCTTCCTCACGTGATTGCTGACGACATTAAAATTGCTTTCGATGCAACTTCTGCATACGTACATGCTGAAAACAGCCGTAAACTCAATGAGCTTGGCGTACAGATGATTGACTTAACGCCTGCGGCAATCGGTCCATTCTGTGTGCCCCCTGTGAATCTTGAGGCTTTGCTTGAAGCAGGTGATTTGCCAAATGTGAACATGGTGACTTGTGGTGGTCAGGCGACTATTCCGATGGTGGCTGCGATTTCACGTGTTCAGCCTGTTGAGTATGGTGAAATTATTGCGACTGTATCGACTAAATCAGTCGGTCCAGGTACACGTAAAAATATTGATGAATTTACTCGCACCACTGCGGGTGCAATTGAGCAAGTTGGCGGTGCAAAAGCGGGTAAAGCGATCATTATCATTAACCCTGCTGAGCCACCACTCATGATGCGTGACACGGTGCATTGCCTAGTGGAAGGTGAGCCTGATCAAGCTGCGATTACTGAATCCGTACATGCCATGATCAAAGAAGTTCAGAAATATGTACCAGGTTATAAACTGGTGAATGGTCCTGTATTTGATGGCAACCGTGTATCGATGTTCCTGGAAGTTGAAGGTCTGGGTGACTATTTACCAAAATATGCCGGCAACCTCGACATCATGACCGCAGCTGCTGCACGTACTGCAGAAATGTTTGCAGAACGTCTGATCGCTAACCAAGTAGAAGCATAAGGAGCATTTTCATGTCTAAGATTATTGTTAATGATATGACTTTACGTGATGGTATGCACCCGATGCGCCATCAAACAACCCCTGAGCAAATGGTTGCGATTGCAACTGCACTCGATGATGCGGGCGTACCGTTAATCGAAGTGACGCATGGTGACGGCTTAGGAGGTAACTCAGTCAACTATGGCTTTGCTGCTGCAACTGATGAAGAATACTTAAAAGCTGTTATTCCGAATTTAAAACAAGCTAAAGTTTCAGCGCTTTTACTTCCTGGTATCGGTACCGTTGACCATTTGAAAATGGCGCATGATGTCGGTGTCGCAACTATTCGTGTGGCAACGCATTCAACTGAAGCAGATGTTTCTGAACAGCACATTACCGCTGCACGTAAGCTTGGAATGGATACTGTGGGTTTCTTGATGATGGCACACATGGCTACTCCTGAGAAATTACTCGAAGAAGCACAGAAAATGGTGTCTTACGGTGCGAACTGTATTTATGTGACTGATTCAGCAGGTTATATGCTTCCACAGGATGTGACTGATCGTGTCGGTATCTTACGTGCAAACTTAGCGGCTGATATCGAAATCGGTTTTCACGGTCATCATAACTTAGGAATGGGTGTGGCAAACTCGATTGCAGCCGTTGAAGCGGGTGCAAAACGTGTAGACTTGGCTTCGGGTGGTTTAGGTGCGGGTGCGGGCAATACGCCACTTGAACTCTTTGTTGCGGTGGCGAACCGTATGCAAATCGAAACAGGTGTGGATTTATTTAAAGTACAAGATATTGCTGAAGAATTAGTTGTGCCAATGCTACAACATCCGATTCGTGCAGATCGTGATGCTGCGACTTTAGGTTATGCAGGTGTGTATTCTTCATTCTTATTATTCGCGAAACGTGCTGAAGCTAAATATGGCGTATCAGCTCGTGAAATTCTGCTTGAATTGGGTCGCCGTGGTACGGTGGGCGGTCAGGAAGATATGATTGAAGATCTTGCATTAACCATGTCTAAAACCAAAGAAGCGAATGCTTAATTTTCAATTATTGTATTAAAAATTAAAACGAAGAAAGCGTCCGGAAGGGCGCTTTCAAAATGGAAATTGTAAATTGCTAATTTTTACAGCATCGTAAATCATTCTAAGAAATTCATAATCACGTTCACTTTCATACTCAAAAAAAGTATAAGGAGTGCTGTTATAGTTATAACTTACCCCTAAATATCCCAATTCCCTATCATGGTCAAAATTATACCAAATAGAAATAGAAAAAGCGGTTGTCATGAGATCTGCTTTTTTCCCATCAAAATTCCATTTGTATTCACCATTTTCAGTTTTTTCATATAGAGTGCTTAAAAAATCTTTAAATCTTTCAGGAATCATTAACTTAAACCTTATGAAGTTGATGTAGTGGTACTTGCTTTAATTGACTCAGGGGCTTTATTCACTTCATCATTGTTAAATGCTTGGCTTTCCAAGGCAGCTTTACAAGCTAAAATAAAACTTCTAATAACTTTAACATCATCAAGTGCCATAGGGGCTTTAGCAGAGGCTTTACGATGCATAATTAATAAATCCTCTATATTGGTGAACAAATTGATTTGAATTGATAACTTTTTGTTCAAAAACTCATCTTCTAATACAAATGTTCTAATAAATCTAAAGTCCTTGAGAGCTAAGACATATTCAATATTATTAATATGATCATTTATACTATCTAGAGCACTTAAACAAAAAGATAATTTGGATGCATGCTTTAACTTTAGTACGTTTTGAATGGCTTTGTCTGCCTCATCTTTAATGGACTTGGTGATTGAAATATTATGCAGGATTTCAAGTATTGCTATGATAAATGCGCTAATTGTAAAAATTGTTCCTATATAGGAGAAAATATCTAGACGGCTAACTTTATTAGATTTTGATGGTTCAAGAATGAAGTCAAAGAAATACCAACCTAGAATAAAAAAAATTATAGTAATTATTACGGCAATAACACGGTATTTATTCCACATAAGGATGCACTTATAGACTTAATACTTAAACAAAAAATATTTAAATGAATTCGTTCTAATAGTATTCGAAGTTTGAATGAATTGAAAGTGAGAATCATGATAGAAAATACGCCCTATATGAAAGTTTTTTCTTATAAATGGTATTTATATATTTTTACAATCAAAAAATCAGTTAAACATAAAAACGCTTATAAAATTCATTATTCAATAAATTTTAAATTAAAAATAAGTAATATGCTGGTTTCTTTGTGTGCTTTAATCATATTATGCGATATCTGTTTTAAAGATATAATAATATCTTATTGTTAAAAAATATTAAAAAAAAATTGAAAAAATAAATGTTCCGATGAATGGTCGAAACAACGAAAAATCTTAATACTGTGGTCTGATTTTATATACATTTATAGTTCCGCATGATGATGACATAGATTTTTGTTTTATGGAAAGCAACGATGCGCCGTCAATCATTATGGATAGCAATGTGTACTGCAACAGCAGTTTTAGGGACAACGGCAACGCATGCAGCGTTTGTAGAAGACAGTCAAGTTCAGCTCAAGTTTCGCAACTTTTTCTTAGATCGTCAGCTCGATCAACCTGATAAAACTAAGCCTCAAGATTTTGGTAGCTGGTCGCAGGCAGTAACGCTCGATGCAAAATCTGGCTATGCAGAACTTGGTCCTGTACAAGTGGGTGTGGATGTTTTAGCACAATATGCACTCCGTTTAAGTGGTGATCGTGGGGATAATGACTATGTCATGCCATATGATTACAACAGCAAAGAGCAAGCACATGATAATGCAAAATTGGGTGCAACATTAAAAGCCAAAATCAGCCAAACAGAACTGAAAGTGGGTGAAATTTTACCCATGTCACCTGTGGTGCATTTCGACCCATCACGCCAATTACTCACGACTTTTGAGGGTGCTTGGTTAGAATCTAAAGACCTTAAAAATACCAAACTCACTTTGGGTTATTTAGATGGTGTCAATGCACGTTATGAAAATCAGGTGCATGATTTTGGACTGTGGCCAAATGAACTGAATACAGATAAGGGTAAAGTTCGTGAAGGCGATAGCAAAAGTATGCTAATCGCAGGTGTGGACTATCAAGTGACACCTGAGTTGGCAGCAAGCTATTTCTATGCGGATGTAGACAATATTTACCGCCAAAATTATCTCGGTTTGGCTTTTAATAAAAAGCTGGATGAGCACAATAAAATCGCCACACACATCCGTTATTTCGATAACCAAGATTCTGGTGATGCGATTTATGGTGAAATTGATAACCAAGCTTTGTCTTTGCGTGGCGCGTGGACACATGACAACCATACGATAGATGCAGGCTATCAACAGATTTTTGGCGATACGGGTAATGTGAATGCGATGTTCCCGACACTTTCAGGTTGGGTGCCTCAGCCGTATTTGGTGAATTGGTCGGTAGCAAGCTTTATTCGTAAAGATGAGCGTTCTTGGAGTTTAGGTTATACCTATGATTTTAAAGATACTTTTGCCAAAGGTTTGACTGTGACTGCACGTCATTATGATGGTTCAAATATTAAAAATAACAATGGTACACGAGGGAAAGAACAGGAAGATAATTTGATTGTGAATTATGTAATTCCTGAGGGTAAGCTTAAAGGTCTTGGTTTTCAATGGATGTATATCAATGTGAATTATGCCAATGTGCCAGGATTTGTGGATTTACAGGAACATCGTGTGGCAACGACGTATACATATAAGTTTTAAGAATTCATACCTTTAGATCTTAATCTTATCTCATCGTAGTTTTTTTGGGGGGTGTTGAGCTAGCACAGCCCCTCATATCGTGAGAAATTTAAATTGATTTGCGTAGGCGATGCCTAACTTTTCAGGGATGATGAGAAGCATTGCTTCGCAAGACAAAAATCCTTTGTTAGGTATGAGAAACAAGGTTTCGCAAGCTATCCATATCTTGCAGAGCGTTGCTCTTCATGCCTAACGGCGACATCCATGTCGCCCCGCGATAGCAAAACCCAATGTGACTTAATATATACATTTAAGTGACGTGAATTCTAAAAATAAGTTTTTAGATGGATTTTAAATTTAGGTTTGCTTTTTATTGTAAATAAATCATTTAAAACAATAGTTTAAATAATCGTTTTTTTATAGTTTGTCATCGTTATTAAATATCAATTTCACTCAAATTCACAGGTACTATGAAGCTGTAAATTAGTCAGTTTGAATCCATATTGATGCGTTTTCAAATGGATTCAACCCATAGATAGGCTGTAAAGGAATAGGTATGAGTACTGTACAAATCCCAGATTATAAAACTGATGCATTCTTCGGTTTGGAAGACAAATGGATTGAAACAGCTGAGGGTGAACTTACCCATTATCATGAAATAGGTGAGGGTACACCGATTCTGTTTTTACATGGTTCAGGTACAGGTGTTTCTGCAGCTGCAAACTGGTGGTTAAATTTGCCACAAATTGGTGAGCAAGCACGTTGTATCGCCATTGATACGATTGGTTATGGTCAAACTGTGGTTGCACCAAATACTGCTTATGGTATTCGTGCATGGGTTGATCATGCGATCCGTGCTTTAGACGCACTGGGTATTGAAAAAACTTGGTTGGTGGGGAACTCACTCGGTGGCTGGTTGGCATTCCAACTCGCGATGGATTATCCAGATCGTGTACTCGGTATTGTATCTATGGGTACAGGTGGTGCAAAACAAACAGCAGCACTGAAAGCACATGCAAATCCTGTATTGACAGAAGAAGGCATCAAAAAAACCTTGTCGATGTTTGTGGTAAACAAAGACTTAATCACCGATGAGTTGGTGAAAGTACGTTTCGCTTCTGCTGCAAATGACTATGCATCAAATCGTTTAATGGATGTGGTGGGCGCACGTGATCGTGATCGTTTTGAATTCCCACTCGATTTTGACAAAATGAAAGACATTACAGTACCTGTATTATTGATTCACGGTGTACAAGACGTGGTGATTCCAGTATCACGCTCATGGGATATTCTAAATACTGTACCACATGCCGATGCGCACATTTTCAGTCAGTGTGGTCACTGGTCACAAGTGGAAAAAGCTGAAGAATTTAATACCGTGATTAAAGATTATTTAACCGCACGTGGTGTATAAATTTTCTTTATTGATTCATCTAAAGGATGGCGCAAGCTGTCCTTTTTTTAGCCCTTTGAGTAGAGTTGTAATGAAAGCATGGATTAGCTTATGCTTTTATTCATAGTGATAACGGCAGGAAATTACGGTGATTGCTGTATCTGTGACTTCATAGACCAGTCGATTCTTTTCATCTATACGTCTGCTCCACAATCCAGATAAATCACCGAGTAAAGCTTCAGGCTTCCCAATACCTTCAAAGGGCGTACGTTGACATTCTTTGATTAAAGTATTGATTCTTTTGAGCGTCTTTCTATCTTGGCTTTGCCAATAAATATAAGTTTCCCAAGCTGTAGGCGTGAAACTAGTCAGCCGTGTCATCTAAAAGTTCTCTTTCGACTGCTTTCGAAGCGCGTAATTCAGCAATTGATTTTGCTAAATGTGCGGCATTACTTGGAGAAGATAACAGGTGTAATGTTTCCATGATGCTATTGTAATAATCTTGTCCCATGACAACGGCATGTTGTCCTTCTTTACGAGTGATTACAGCGACATCTGCATCATCTATCACTTTATCTAAAACAGTTTTTAGATTGTTACGTGCATCTGTATATGTAAATACGTGCATTTAAATACCTCGATCACCACTGTGGACGATGAATAAGTAATCTAAACCATCTACACGATGGAGTATAAAATAAATGTACAATATTCTGTACATATTGTAAAGGTATAAGGTCGTGATGTCAAAGTAGCACTTATAATGGGAAGTAAATGAAAGAGTATTTTGTTGCTCAGCTCATAATAAAACTCGCTGCGACATTAATACAGATCGCTAAAATTGTGGTATTAAACCCATACGCCAAAAGGATATGTAAAATATTCAGTGTACGCATTGAACTTGAAGTTAAAGAAACATCAGCAGTTTGTGCAGAAGTGCCAATTACATAACTAAAGTATATAAATTTTGGATAAGTGGGTTCAGGTGTTTTAGGAAAATCTAAGCCACCATCTTGATGTTTTGCGACTGCTAAATAAAAGTCATGCGCATAGTGAATCGCAAAAATGGTGTGCATAAATAACCATGCGAAAATGATGGTGACCATTGCTAAAATCAAATGCCCTAATTTGACCATATGATCATTTGGCAAATGTGTTAATTCAATAATAATCGCAATAAAACACATGATTAGGCTTAAAATGACTAAAAATAGGATGATCCATTTACTGGCATCTTGTTGCTGTGCTCGTTTTAAAATATGCGCTCGATTGGTTGTCCATAATGTTTTCATGGTCAAAATAAGATAGACAAAAATAGCAATATTCCAACTGAATAATAGGTTTGTAGACCAATTCCAATCTGTGGAAAAAGCGATCACTACATAGAGTAAGGCTGTCGTGATGAAGCTTATAAAAAAGTAAGGACGAGATTGCACTCCTGACTGGAAGCGGTGAAACGTATGTATTGTCCTCATTAACATCACCCAAACTTAAAATTGTTATGTTTTATGTATAAATATCTTAGCTGAATTTGTGGGAGGTGATTAGACTTAAGTTGTAGTCAATATCAAAGTTAATGAGAAAGACTGGCAATACTGATGCGTATAAAAAAGATGAAGTGTTTGGATTCAATTCGTAAAAAATAAAAGCAGACTTATTCATTTATACTTATTGTTGGAAAGTGTGAATAGGTTCTCTGTGAATTAGCCACCATTATTTTAAAAATAAATAATGGTGCAAAAAGCAAGATGTATGAGGTGGCTAAAAATTAACGATCTGAACGATTGATATCGAGATAAAATACCTTTGTTAATAGTTCCATAAATTTTTGTACAGCGACAGAATCCATATTTTTACGATAGCTGACATACAAATCTAAATAAGGAAGCTCTACATCAAGTGGGCGAATGACCGTATTACTCATGGTGAGTGGCGCAATATAACCTGGTAAAATGGTGCAGCCTAAGCCCATACCAATTGAGTTGATATTAAACAAAATATTATCGGCTTTTTGCACGATATTAAATTCAATATTATTCTGTTTGGCAAAGTCTAAAATAGCGTTGTGCAACGTACCTGATTGCTCTTCGGCAGGAATAATAAAATCAATACCATTCAACGCTTTAACAGGAATACGTTCATACTTCGCCAAAGGGTGATCTTTGGGCAAAATAAAAATCAAAGGCTCACGTAGGACAAACTTACTTTCAATTTCATCATTGTGAAAGTTATGTCGGGTAAAGCTGACATCTAATTCACCTTTCTTAATCGCACGCATTTGCTCAAGGTTGTTTAAGCTTAATAACTCGATTTTAAGATCAGGATTTTGTACCCGCAAATTAGGCAGAACGTAAGGGAATACCTTCATCTCAGCGACAGGAACGAAGCCAATACGAAGTAATTGTTGTTTGGCTTTGGAGACTTGACGTGCCATGGCAACAGCCTTGTCCGCTTGTGCCAAAGTTAAGCGTGCTTGTTCTAGAAAAACAGCACCTTCTTCGGTCAGTTCAACTTTACGTTTAGTACGATTCAGTAGTCTGACGCCGACATCTTCTTCTAGGTCTTTGATTTGCTGACTGAGAGAAGGTTGCGCGGTATAAAGTTTCAATGCTGCTTTACTGAAGTTGAGCTCTTCAGCCACAGTAATGAAGTATCTTAGATGTCGTAATTCCATATAACTCGTCCAAAGAGTAATCCAAAAAATGTCTTACTAATAAGCTGTGAGAGTATAATCTATAAACAACTATGGCGTGAAGATGATTATGCCATTTAGAAAATAAATGAAGTCTGCAAAAGCATTGCCATTCTAATATAGAAAATAACGCTGCTAATAATTCAAAAAAGGTATTAATTAAAACAAAATAAATATTTCCCTAAATCTCGTCTCAAAAGCGATGATTTGTGCAAAGTTGAGTCAATTTGTTTGTGACCCCACGTTTGTCGCAGGAGAGCTTTCATGAGTGGAAAAATTGATGTACGTGAAATCGACGCTTTGGTCGATGCACAAAATGGACGTATCTCGCCATCTATTTATACCGATCCAGATTTGTATGAATTGGAATTAGAGCGAGTTTTCGGTCGTACTTGGTTATTCCTTTGCCATGAAAGCCAAATTCCAAAAGCAGGTGATTTTTTTAACACTTATATGGGTGAAGATCCAATCATTGTGGTGCGTCAAAAAGATGGCTCAATCAAAGCATTATTGAACCAATGCCGTCACCGTTCAATGCGTGTCAGTTTTGCAGACTGTGGTAATACCCGTGCATTCACATGTCCATATCACGGTTGGTCATACGGTGTTGATGGTTCACTGAAAGATATTCCATTGGAAGATCGTGCATTTCCACAAGGTGCATGTAAAGAAAAATGGGGCTTGATCGAAGTTAACCGCGTCAAATCTTATAAGGGTTTAATTTTTGGTTGTTGGGATGAGTCCACACCTGATCTGATCGAATACATGGGGGATATTGCTTGGTATTTGGATGGTGTATTAGACCGTCGCCCGGGTGGCACAGAAATCATCGGGGGTGTACACAAATGGGAAATCGAGTGTAACTGGAAATTTGCAGCAGAGCAGTTTGCATCTGACCAATATCATGCATTGTTCTCACATGCTTCTGCGATTCAAGTGTTGGGTGCAAAACCTGATGATGAAGGCTCTAAAAAATTAGGTGCAGCCCAAACCGCGCGTCCTGTATGGGAAACAGCCAAAGATGCAATTCAATATGGTTCACGTGGTCATGGTTCAGGCTTTTTCTTTACAGAGAAACCTGATGCAAACGTCTGGGTGGATGGTGAAGTTGCCAACTATTTCCGTGAAACTTTTGAAGAAGTTAAAGAACGTTTAGGTGAAGTTCGTGCCTTACGTCTGGCAGGTCATAACACCATGTTCCCAACATTGTCATGGTTGAATGGTACGGCAACACTTCGTGTATGGCATCCACGTGGTCCAAACAAAACAGAAGTCTGGGCATTCTGTATTGCCGATGCCGAAGCTTCTCAGGAAGTCAAAGAAGCCTTTGAACGTTCTGCGACACGTGCTTTTGGTCCTGCAGGTTTCTTGGAACAAGATGACTCTGAGAACTGGATTGAGATTCAAAAAGTACTTCGTGGCTACAAAGCACGTAAAAACCAACTCATTATGGAAATGGGTTTAGGTAATGAAAAAGTCCGTGAAGATGGTATTCCAGGTATCACCAACTACATTTTCTCAGAAACAGCCGCACGTGGCATGTATCGTCGTTGGGCAGATTTACTGATTCATGAAAAATGGGTAGATGTAGAAGCTGCGGCAGAAGCGTATGAGCAGGAGCTTGTGAAATGAGTTTAGTGAGCCTCGAATTACAACACCAAATCAGCCAATTTTTATATCGTGAAGCAAAATTACTCGATGATTGGAAATTCCGTGAATGGTTAGATGTCTTTGCAGAAGATATTTCTTATACGCTTCGCACCACACCAAATGCACAAACCCGTGACCGTCGTCGTTCTGTTGAACCACCAACCACTTGGGTATTTAACGACAATAAACATTTGCTGGAACGCCGTGTTGCGCGTCTTGAAACAGGTATGGCTTGGGCGGAAGAACCTCCGTCACGTACCACACACATGGTTTCAAACGTGATTGTTGAAGCGACCGAAGTTGATGGTGAATACGATGTTTACGTCACCTATTTACTTTACCGTACACAGAAAGAAAAAGACGTGACGATTTACTGTGGTAAACGCCATGACAAACTTCGCCAAGTTGAAGGCGGCTTAGGATGGCAGATTTTTAACCGTAAAATTACCCTAGACCAAGTGACGTATAACTCACACAACTTGAGCGTGTTCTTCTGATGAATAAAATTTTTGTTTGCCAAATTGACGAGTTAGATGAAGGCGAAGCACTGAAAGTTGAGTCTGGCGTAAATGGTATCGAAGCACTGGCTGTATTCAATAACAACGGTGAATTCTTTGCCATGAATGACCGTTGTTCACATGGTAATGCGTCGATGTCTGAAGGTTATCTGGAAGATGATGGTACGGTGGAATGTCCATTACATTCTGCACGTTTTTGTCTAAAAACAGGTGAAGCATTGTGTCTACCTGCAACTGATCCAATCAAAACATTCCCTGTGATTGTGGAAGATGGTCAATTGTTTGTAGAAATGGCAGGAGAATAAGCATGGGGTGGCTACAAGGCGAAGTTGCACTGATTACTGGTGGTGGTTCAGGTTTAGGTTGGGCTTTGGTGGAGCGTTTTATTGAAGAGGGTGCACAAGTTGCAGTGCTTCAACGTTCAAAAGCCAAAGTGGATGCTTTAAATGAACATTTTGGTGGTCAAGTCTTAGCAATTGAGGGCGATGTAGCCAACTATGCGGACAATGTTCGTGCTGTGAATGCCACTGTTGAACGCTTTGGTAAACTTGATTGCTTCGTGGGTAATGCAGGAATTTGGGATCATTATGCAGATATCGTCAATACTTCAGGTGAACAACTTGAGAAAGCTTTTGATGAAATCATGGGCATCAACACCAAGTCTTTAATCCTTGGAGCGAAAGCTGCACTCGATGCATTGATCGCTTCTGAAGGGTCTATCATATTTACTTTGTCTAATTCAGCCTTGTACTCAGCAGGCGGAGGCCCTGTATATACAGCGTCTAAGCATGCAGGGGTTGGAGTTATGAAAGAATTGGCCTATGAGCTTGCGCCTAAAGTACGAGTGAACGCAGTTGCGCCCTCGGGTATGAATGTCAATATCAAAGGTGCGGCATCTTTAGGTCAGGAAAATGTAGGCTTATTGGATGCACGTGATCCTGAGAAAATTGCCCGTGGTATGCCATTGAACTTCCTCCCTGAACCTTCCGACATGACTGGTTCATATGTCTTACTTGCATCTCGCCAAAACAATCGCCCACTGACAGGTGTGTTGATTAATGCGGAATGTGGTTTGGGGATTCGTGGATTACGCCAACCACGTGCAGGTTTCTTTGATGAGTGATTGATTCACTTAACCATTCATAGATTAAATCCTCCCCAACCCTCCTTTTCCAAAGGAGGGAGTATCTCGAATTTAAATGGTTTTTATATTCGAAAGTTCCCCTCTTTTCAAAGAGGGGTTAAGGGAGATTAAGAAGTATAGCTATTGCTTCTATTTCGGAGTCCAACATGCCTGTTAAGCTCATATGTGCATCGCACAGTCCATTGATGGAATTTGCTTCACCGCAACAACAATACAAAGAACAAAAAGTTCGTGACACTTTTGCTCAACTTGCCAAAGTTGTTGAAGCGTACAATCCGACTTTAATCATTACCTTTGGTCCTGACCACTTTAATGGCTTCTTCTATGACTTGATGCCAAGTTTCTGTGTCGGTATTCGTGCTACAGCGGCAGGCGATTGGGACTATGGCAAAATTGACAATAAAATTGATGTACCTGAAGAAACAGCAATTGATTTAGTGCGTCGTGTTTTAGATGAAGGTGTCGATGTTGCCTATTCATACCGTATGCAAGCCGATCATGGTGTGACACAGCCTCTACATTTTTTATGCGGTGGAAAACTAGATCGCTACCCAACCATTCCTATTTTCATCAATGGTGCAGCTGCACCGATGCCAACCACGAAACGTACAGTGGCTTTAGGTCGTGCAGTCGGTCAGTTTGTTAAATCATTGAACCTTGAAAATGAACGTGTCCTGATTTTAGGAACAGGTGGCTTATCACACGATCCACCAACACCACAGATGGGTTCAGTACCACCTGAAGTGGAAGAGTTCCTGATCTGTGGACGAAATCCAAGTGAAGAATCACGCAATACACGTCAGGGCAAAATCATTGCTGTAGGACAAAAATTGGCAGCAGGTGATACCTCTGTGGCTGTACCACTGAATCCTGAATGGGATCGTGCCTTACTTGAGACTTTTGCCAAAGCTGACTTTGCAACGATTGAAGCGATGACTGAAGCTGAAATTCGCAAAGATGGCGGACGTGGCGGTCAGGAAGTTCGTTCATGGATGGCTGCTTTTGCTGCGATGCATGAAGTGGGTGAATACGATATGACTACACATTGCTACGAAGATATTAGTGAGTGGATTGCGGGCTTCGGCATCGTATCTGCTGAGTTGAAATAAATAAAGGAAATCTCCCATGAGCCAAAATGAGACGAAAACCATTGTTATTGTTGGTGCAGGTCAAGCAGGTGCGAGCGCCATTTTAGAACTTCGTGCCAACAAATATGAAGGCAAGATCATTTTGGTGGGAGATGAAACCCATCTGCCGTATGAACGTCCACCTTTATCGAAAGATGTGATTTTAAAACCTGATGAAACCAAAATTGAGATTTTGTCAGAACAGAAATTAGCAGATTTGGGCGTTGAACATATTCGTGGCAATGGTGTGGTGAAAATCAACGCTGAGGCAAAAAGTATTGAACTTAAAAATGGTGAAACAATTGCCTTTGATAAGTTACTGCTTGCCACAGGTGGTGCGGCACGTCGCTTACCGAATTTCGATGCATTAGGCAAACACGTATATACCTTACGTAACCTTGAAGATTCTCAAGCCCTTGTTCCCGTACTACAAGCAGGTCGGCGTATTGTTTTGATTGGTGGTGGCGTGATCGGTTTAGAACTTGCATCATCTGCACGTTTTAAAGATTGTCAAGTGACAGTCATTGAAATGGGCAACATGGTGATGGGACGTTCATCTCCACGGATCTTGAGCGAGTTCCTTTTGGCACAACAACGCCTTGCTGGTGTGGATGTGCGCCTTGAAACCAAGATTGCTGATTGCCGTCTTGAGCAAAATCAGGACGGTGAAGAAGTGGTCATCACACTTGAGGGCGGTGAAGAACTTCGTGCAGATGCCGTCATTTACGGCATCGGGATTATCCCAAATGCACAGTTGGCTGTGGATGCAGGCTTGAACGTAGACTTTGCCATTCAGGTCAATGAAAACTGTCAAACATCACATCCTGATATTTATGCAGCAGGCGATGTGGCAACGCAATTACGTGGCAATGGTCAATATGGTCGTGTCGAAACTTGGGAAAATGCCAATTTACAAGCAGGAATTTTTGCGCGTCATGTGATGGGTGTTGAGCATCCAATGCCAAATCCTGCATGGTTCTGGACAGATCAACTGAATATTAATTATCAATTTGTCGGTGATATGGCAGCAGCTGAATGGCACATTCGTGGTGAAATGGATGCTGCTAAAGGTGCTGAATCATCATTCATCTTATTTGGCGTGACTGATGGCGTGATTGTGGGCGGTATTACCGTCAATGCTGCTAAAGAGATGCGTCTTTTGAAAAAACTTATTAGCAAACAAGCCGATTTTGAAGCAGATAAGCATTTGGATATGAGCCAAGAACTACGTAAGCTAGTTAAATAATCTCGGTTTCTTGCCATCTTAAACCTGAGTGATTTTACTCAGGTTTTATGCTCAGTTTTTTATGTTTCGATTTTCAAATGAATTTAACAATGGTTTGGAAAACGTAGATGTAGAATAGGAAATGGTCGACCTTCTGAGTCTAATTCAGAACGCGCAATTTGTTTAAAACCATGTTTAAGATAGAAATTCAAAGCACGTTGATTTTGTTCATTGACATCAATTTCATGTGCTCCCAATTCAAAAGCTTTTTTGATCAGGATAGAACCAATGCCTTGGTCGAAAAACTGTGGATCGACAAATAACATTTCAACTTTCTGATATGCCAAACCCATAAATCCCGCGATTTTTCCATCTCGTTCCACATGAAACAGTTGTACATGATCAAAATAATGATGCTGAATAATTGACTCTTTAATTTGTACAATATGTTGTTCATTTAAAAAATCATGTGTCGCGCGAACAGAATCTTCCCAGATTTTTAAGAGTTGCGGATGATCTTTTGATGATGTGTCCAGAATATGGTTCAGGTCTATTTCCATAAAACATTCACTCAAGTGTGAAAAGAAACAAAAAATAAAGAAAAATCACATGTTGTTTCGCTAATATGAATGAATATCGGTATAAAAATCAAATCGATGTATTTGATGAAAAAAAACAGGACAATAAATGTCAGATTCTAACAAAATTGTTGTATATGCAGCACTTTTTGGTAATTTAGCCATCGCATTGGTTAAGTTTGCTGCAGCTTATATTACAAATAGTTCTGCAATGTTAAGTGAAGCTGTACATTCTGTTGTGGATACACTGAATGAAATATTGTTGCTATATGGTTTAAAGAAATCGCAACAAACTGCCGATTACCAACATCCATTTGGCTATGGTCGAGAGTTATACTTTTGGGCATTTATTGTTGCTTTATTGGTTTTTGCTTTGGGCTCAGTGGTGTCTATCTTTCAAGGTATTCAGCATATACGTCATCCTGAAGTGATTGAATCTCCAATGGTGAATTACGCCGTGTTAGGGTTCGCGATTCTTTGTGAAGGAACGTCTTGGTTTATTGCCCTAAAAACTTTTAAAAAGACCAAAGGTTCAATGGGATATTTCGAGGCATTTCGACGTAGTAAAGATCCGACGACATTTACCGTTTTATTTGAAGATTCAGCAGCATTGATTGGTTTATTGATTGCTTTGGTTGGAATTTTCTGTGCACATCAATTTAATTTACCTGTTTTAGACGGTGTGGCTTCGGTATTGATTGGTGTCGTTTTAGCCATTTCAGCTTTACTTTTGGCGAGAGAAACGAAAGGATTGTTGATGGGGGAAACGGCAGATCCCAAATTGCGACATAATGTGTTGCAGGTCGCGCAAGAAGATCAAGCTGTATATTCTGCCAATGGTGTACTGACAGAACAAATGGGAGCTCATCAAGTAATCGCTTCTTTAAGTTTAGAATTTAAAGATGGGCTTACTTCAGATGAGATTGAAACCTGCGTGAACAGAATTGAAGCAAAGATTAAGAGTATTCATCCTGAAATCGTGGCATTATTCGTGAAGCCACAAACTAAACAAGTTTGGCTTGAAAGAATGAAAGGGCGTTTAGAGTAATCATGTCGAAACAAGAGCCAATTGTCCGTTTTGAAGAAAAAACGAAACAAGATGAGACGATTTTAGATAAGAAGAACCATGAGAATAAGGTTCAATCTGCTGTAGTTCCATCTGAAAATATTCAGCAATTACATTATCGAATTGATACTGAAAACTGTTTATCGCATACATGGGCGAAACCGATATTTAAAGTAATTGGTTCGAATTATCACAACGGAGAACGTTTTTTTAATCAACAACGTCGACCTGAAGGGCGTAGTCGTTGGGATTTGATGAAATGGTTAGGCACACGTAAGTCTTATACATGGAATGTCGATTCAGCCAAAGAAGCTGCTGAATTCTACGCAACTAAACGAATTTTACCGCAAAACCGTCCAGATGCTGATGACAATGATTGGCAAGTTTGGTTTGTTAGTCATGCAACGGTCTTGGTTCAGATTGGACCGTATAACTTTTTAACCGATCCAGTTTGGGCAGATTACGTCAGTCCTAAACAAGGGCGAGGACCTAAACGGGTGATTCCATCGGGAATTGCATTGGAACAACTTCCAGAGATTCATGCCGTTTTATTGAGTCATAATCACTATGATCACATGGATTTGGCATCTTTAAGATGGCTACACAATAAATTCGGTATGCCGATTTATACAGGTTTAGGCAATGGATCATATCTGCCTAAAGCATTTCATGTGATTGAAATGGACTGGTGGCAATCGGCTTTATTTAAAAATTTGAAAATTATTTATACCCCTGCACAACATGGTTCTGGTCGTGGCTTACGCGATCAGAATATTGCATTGTGGGGCGGTTTCTCCATCATTTCTGAACATGGTCATTTCTTCTTTGCAGGAGATACAGGCTATTCACCACATTTTAAAGAAATTCAAAAGCGTTTAGGAACACCACGCATTGCTTTGTTGCCGATCGGGGCGTATGAACCTAGAGCATTGATGCAATATATGCATATGAATCCACAAGATGCTTTTCAAGCGCATTTGGATTTACAGGCAAAGCGTTCTTTGGCAATCCATTACCGTACATTCCAACTGACAGATGAAGCACGTGATCAGCCTGAACAAGATTTGCAAAAAGCCATGAAAAACTCTTCGAAAATGGTCAATCCGTTTTATTGTATCCGTGAAGGGCGTAAGTTAGTGGTCTAATATAAAAATGAACAAGGATGTTGAATATGAAAAAAATGAGTTTACGATTTTTGATATTACCTTTTCTCATCTTGTCTTTTGATGTTGCTCATGCAAAATCAAAGCATGTAGACCATGATCAAACCGCTGATGCGGATCTAGTCGATTATGCTGGTGATAAGCCTGCTGATGTTGTTGATGCTGTTGCAGATCGACATGATGTTGTACCCAACTATGCTGCAAAGCCGATAGAAGAAAAATATAGCTTTGATGGTATGGAAGGTTCAAATGATTGGAGATTGATTTATCAGGATAAGCAAACACAATATTTTCAAAATGATTTGACTGTGAATGATGGGATTCAGTTGGTTGAGGCGTGGATTAAGAAGATTGAACCTACTAAGAAAACATCTGTGGTCAATTACTATCAGGTTCTATGTAAAGATCAGACCTTTAAAGTGCTTGAACAATACCAAAGTAAAGATGATCAAAATTATAAATTAGTGAAAAAAGTAGATTTATATCGTCAGACCCAACCCTTGAGTCAAGCAGGTGAGAAGTTGCCTGTGTTTAAAAAATTATGCAAGGAAAGAGAGGACTTTGCGAAGGCTTGGGGTATCCAATAAAATCATTCATTTAACTGAATGTTGAAGGATAAAAATAATGAAAATATTCAAATTGGTACTTATATTGCTGATGTTTGATACTGTTGCAGCACATGCAAAAACATTGAGCATTAATCAACAACGCTTTGAAATTAAAACTACGCATGGTGAAACTGAAGAGGGGTTTGAACAAGACAATCTAGAATTATATCGTGGCGATAAAAAACTGTTGACCCATACCCAACGTTTAAGTACAGGTGATTGTAGTATTCTCACCATAGAGTTAGGTGACTACGAGGTTAAAAATAATCAAGTCATTTTCTATAGTTATTGGGCGGCAGGGGATCGACAGGGTTTGTGGACATTTCCTTATGGCGTGCGTAAGCAGGTTTATTCAGTCGATTCAAAAGGGATGGTCAAATTAATCAATGCTGTGGTTTATGTGGAGGATACTATTAGCAATCCATTGGAGACAAATCCAGATCAGGATTATCTACAGTTTTTAACAACACAACCAAAAACTCAAAAAGATAAATTTGCATTAAATAACTATATTCAGCAAATGCAAACACGTTATAAAGCGCGGTTTGTACATGGACAGGAACGTACACAACTTCTCAAAGAAGTGAAAAGTAAATTGGCTTCACAGATTGCAGTAGAAACAAAGGGTTGGAAAGAAGATTTCGGTCAAAATGTCAGGTTGTAACGTTTTGACTATGTTGAATATTGATCAGTTGAATCGCAACGACAGATAAAGTAGCCATCGCAACATTCATTGCAAAAGGGTTAAAGCCAGCAGTGAAATATTGAGGATAAATGATCGCAACCGTAACTGCTAAACCAGCTAAGCCAAAAATATTTAGGTAATGTAAAGGCTTAGATTGTCGAAATACTAAAAATAAACAGCCATACATAATCTCGACCACACCTGAAAGTGTAATAAACAGCATCATACTTGATTGATCAATCTCTAGAAATTCCCAAAATTTTCGTTCTTCCGTTGCTTTAAAGATAATTTTGGGCACGATACCTTGATAAATCCATAAGATCGCTAAGCTGATATTTATTGTGAGTAATGCCTTTTGAATTGACTTATCCATTGACGACATTTTCCAAAAAATGCTGTTTATTTTCAGCAGAAGGAAGGGTGCAATGCTGCATTTTTCCAAATAAGCGATAACGATTGAAAGCCACTCGGCGGTAGAGAAAATCTCGGAGCAATTTCGGCATGACATAACCGACTTTTAAACTTGAAAAAGGTTGCCCCAAGTCTTCGATCACTTTTAAAAATGCAGTAGATTCGGTGTACATTTGCCCATTTTTAACCACAAGCATGGTGTCAAAATGGTCTGTCGGCATCTGATAATATTTTAAAATGGCTTGTCCTAAATCAGACTGAACTGAGGCGAGTTTAAATCGAGCATCTATATCGTATTTGATTAGAAATTCTGTCCAAGCATTGCATAACACACAAATCGCATCAAATAACACAATGTTATGTTGTTGAATGATCTGTTCAATGCTGTCCTTAGTTAGGGCAATATGATTTTCAGTGCTTATTTTTGACATTCACAGGCTCATTTTATGCAGCGCTTAAGCTCACTATAACTGAAATTATTGGGCGAAAAAACAGTCTGAATCGGTACATTTTTAAGCCATCGGAATAATCGAAAAGTATGATGAAAATAATGAATCACCTAAACTTTGTAAGGAAATAGTCGAGAAAATGTTGCTAAATCGCTGAATTATTGTAAATCATTCAATTTTAAGATTTTAAATAGAAGAATCCGATTGTTTTTATTCGTTAAATTCACTTTAGCTTGTCATGAAAAACCGCTATGTTGGTGCTGTAGCAGAATTTTTAAACGGTTAAATTTTTAATCAAAATTGATGAATGAGGAAATTATACATGGATAACAATAAGCCAGCTTCAGGTTGCCCTTTCCATCAAGCCGGTGGGCAGACCAGTGTAGCCAGCACCAATAATGCAGATTGGTGGCCGAATGCGCTGAATCTCGATATTCTTTCTCAACATGACAAAAAAACCAATCCGATGGACCCAGATTTTGATTATGCCAAAGCATTTAAATCATTGGATTTGGAAGCAGTAAAACAAGATTTACGTGAGCTGATTAATTCAAGCCAAGATTGGTGGCCATCGGACTATGGCAGCTATATTGGTATGTTTGTGCGTACCGCATGGCACTTGGCAGGTTCGTATCGTAAACAAGATGGTCGTGGCGGTGCGAACACGGGTAACCAACGCTTTGCACCCTTAAATAGTTGGCCTGATAACGTCAATACTGATAAAGGTCGTCGTCTACTTTGGCCAATCAAACAGAAATATGGTAATAAAATCTCTTGGGGGGATTTGATCGTTCTTGCAGGAACAGTTGCTTATGATGTGGCAGGTTTAAAAACCTTTGGTTTCGGTGGTGGTCGTTTAGATATTTGGGCACCTGAAAAAGATATTTACTGGGGTGAAGAGCGTCAATGGCTTGCACCGACCAAAGAACGTTATGCAAGTGATGAAGATCGTTCATCTTTGGAAAATCCACTTGCTGCGGTACAAATGGGCTTGATCTATGTCAACCCTGAAGGTGTTGATGGCGTACAGGATCCATTACGTACTGCACAGGACATGCGTGTTACGTTTGACCGTATGGGAATGGATGACGAAGAAACTGTTGCACTCACCGTTGGTGGTCATACCGTGGGTAAAGCACATGGTAATGGTAAAGCTGAAAATCTCGGTGCGGATGTAGAAAGTGCAGATGTAGAATTCCAAGGTCTCGGTTGGCACAACTCAGAAGGCACAGGCAATGGTGCAAATACCATGGTCAGTGGTCTTGAAGGTGCTTGGACAACACATCCTGACAAATGGGACAATGAATTCCTGTATTTACTGTTCACGTATGAATGGGAAAAAACGCTCAGTCCTGCAGGTGCAAAACAATGGGAACCTGTGAACATCAAAGAGGAAGACAAACCTGTTGATGCACACAATCCAAATGTACGCCGTAACCCAATGATGACAGATGCCGATATGGCACTGAAGTTTGACCCTGCGTACCGTAAAATTGCAGAAGATTTTTATCAAAATCCTGACAAATTAGCTGATGTATTTGCCCGTGCTTGGTTCAAACTCACCCATCGTGATATGGGACCAAAAACTCGCTACTTGGGTGCTGATGTTCCAAATGAAGATTTAATTTGGCAAGATCCAATTCCAAAAGCAGATTACACATTGTCTGATGTAGACGTGACCAATCTCAAAGTGAAGCTACTGAACAGTGGTTTAACTTCTGCTGAATTGATCGCAACCGCTTGGGATAGCGCACGTACTTTCCGTGGTTCGGACTATCGTGGTGGTGCCAATGGTGCACGTATTCGCCTTGCTCCGCAAAAAGATTGGGAAGGGAATGAACCTGCTCGTTTAGCTAAAGTTATTGCGAAACTTGAAGAAATTCAAGCGGGCTTAGTCAAGAAAGTCAGCATTGCAGATTTGATCGTACTGGGTGGTACAGCAGCTATTGAGAAAGCAGCGCAAGATGCGGGTGTGAATATCAAAGTTCCATTCCTTGCAGGTCGTGGTGATGCGACTCAGGAACAAACGGATGCTTATTCTTTTGAAGATTTCGAGCCGAAAGCAGATGGTTTCCGTAACTTCTTAAAAGCGGATTATGTGGTTCAACCTGAAGAAATGTTGCTTGACCGTGCACAATTGCTTGGTTTGACTGCACCTGAAATGACGGTTCTGGTTGGTGGTTTACGTGTACTTGGCGCAAACTATGCTGACGATAAAGCAGGTGTATTCACAGATAAAGTGGGTGTCCTTACCAATGATTTCTTTGTGAATCTAACGGATATGAACTTTAACTGGAAACCGACAGGTAAGAATTCATATAACATCGTTGAACGTAAGACTGGCGATGTGAAATGGACTGCAAGTCGTGTGGATCTGGTGTTTGGTTCTAACTCGATTCTTCGTTCTTATGCAGAAGTGTATGCACAGGACGACAACAAAGAGAAGTTCGTGAAAGACTTCGTGGCAGCTTGGACGAAAGTCATGAATGCTGACCGCTTTGATGTGAAGTAAGTAATTTAAAATGTAAAAAACCGCCTGAGGGCGGTTTTTTTGTGATTATTAACTTTCCATTCGATCTATATACTCAATATAGCCTTGTCCTTGAATTTCTTTATTTTTATGCGTACCTGTATAAGCATAGCCTCCGACATAACCACTGCCTAAGCCATAGTTAAATTCAGTATTCACTGTGCAATGTAAATAAAGAATTTCCTGCTTTCCCTCATAAATACGCCATTCAAAAACCTGTGGCAATTTCATCTGTTTGCCATCAGGTGCAGTCGCTAAATCTTCCTGATATTCAATGACCTTAAACTCAGCTGCGCAGGTTTTATTGTATTGGGTCAATGAACGGAAGAAGGCTTTACTGACAATCTGAGTTCCATTAATACGGGTATCATTGAGCAGTAACTGTGTTCCATCAGCAAGGTTGATAATATTATAGGTAAAGAAATCTAAAGGTAATTTCAGGTTTTGTTTGAGTGCTTTTTTCCAGATTAAATGTGGGCTGACAGCAGCTGCATGTTCAAAGGTACATAAGCCTGAAATTTCCTGAAACTGACCTTCACTTTGTAGCGTTCCTGAATATTCAGCCAAAAGGCTGATGTGATCATAAAATGGCGTTTTTACAAACCATGTAATTTTGTCTGTTACTTTGATTTTAATATCAATCTGATAATTTTCATTGCCTGAATGAAGCTGGTAATGTGGATATTGACCTGTAATGGTGAGGTCATCGCCAAACTGAATATGTGAACCATCTTCGGCAAACTTGCATTCTTTCAGAATCGAATAACCTGCAAATACACTGGTCTTTTTTGTTCCAGTTCCGACCACCAATGTTGCATTATTTCGTGGTGTATCTTTTAAAGCATGATCGTTATCAAACGCCAATGCACCTGCCGTACCGATGATGGACATGACTGAATAAAAATGATGTGGTGCAGGCAAGTCTGGGACCATAACCCCGAAATGTGTCCAACCAATTTTTTTGGAATGAATGTAGGGAAGGAGTTTATAGTTCTGTGGAAAGGCTTTGTTTTTCTGACTCTTTGTCGCATCTATGAGTGGGTAAATATATTTAATAAAACGATCTGAAATTTTTTTATTGAACATAATCAGGTTTGTTTTGTTGGAATTGTTCAATAAGTTATCGCATAAACTGATTTTCAAACATGACTGAAAGGGAATTTTTTATATCTTTTAAAGTCAGCAAATGGTGTGGGGAAGTGAGGTTTATTGAATGATGAATTTCTATCTAAAAAGCCCAACTTGGATAAGCTAGACTTTTTTATGGGTTGCAATCTACTGGTTTAAAAAAGATTAGTAATTGCATTTCGCATAAGGTGTATTATGTTAATTTTAGGGAAATTTAAATATTTTAATTTTCTGAAATCGTAATATTTATAAGAGTCAAATAATGCTAATAAAAGGATGCTGGATTCTTTCCTTGTATGCTCTGTTACTTATTGGGTGTACATCAAAGGATATTCCTCAAGAGGGGGAAATAGTGACATGGAAACAAAATCCACAACTTATTGTAAAAGCGAAACTTGGGTCGCGTCGGGAACATATTCCCGATAGGTTTGATTCTGAATTTTATCGACCTGCACGTGAACACTACTTGGGGCAATTTCCAATCAATTATGTACCTGAAAAATTTCCACTGATTACACAAGAAGAAGCAGACAGTTTACCGATGCCTGATTCGAATCGGCAATTACAGTTTGATTTAAAATTAAGCAATTTAGATTTTCAAGCAACGGATGGTTATTTGCCCGATTATGATGATCAAGTGAGAGTAAGGATTGAAGGTCTTACTATGGATATGCAGGCTGAGAACTTAGATACATATAAGACATTTTTACAAAGAAAAGAGTTTTTTAGAGAAAAATCAAAATTTGAAAAATATGGTTTGATCTGTTATTCAAAAAAATTGTCTGATGATTTTTTTGGTTGTTATGGAAAATCTAAAGAACATGATGTTACTGGCGTGTTATTAGATGTAATTACTTTGGAAAATACACCAGATAATCGATTTGTGCAAATTCGGGGAAATAGTTATGAACCTAATAAATATGGGGGTATATGGGTTAAATGGGAAACGAACTTAAATAATAGGGATCGTTGGCAAGAAATTGATAGCGCAATTTGGCGCTTATTAGACACATGGAACTCGGCTCCATCATCTCAAAAAAGTAACTAATTTTTTCTCATTTAATATAATGCTGGTTATGCGAAATTATTCTTTTAAATTGTTTCTATTTCAAATATTTACAACTTTAAAAAACCTCCATTCATCCGCAAAAAGTGACTTTGAAACAAGTCATTTGATTTTTAATCAATCTTGAAACATTTTGCAAATTAAAACTCTATGCTTCCAGCAAACTTTTTACAAAACCAAGTACATCATTCTCTAAAACCTCCCACTCCCCAAATTCAGGCTCAATCAATAAAGTCTGTGAAATCACTCCATAACAAACCCGTTGTACATTTAAACTGATCCGATTCAATTGCTCATGATCTTGAATAAAAGGTGTGAGAATGGTTTGCCACATCTGCACCATCATATCATAACTTTTACGATAAATTTCAATACTCGAAATCTGCCGTTCCAACAAAAAAGTCTGCGCCCATAAAAACTGTTGCGCTTGAATTTCCTGTAACTGGAAGTGAATGACTTGCTGTAAATATGCTGAAAAATCCAGATTTGTGGATAACTCGATCAGACTTTGTGCATAACTTTTTAAGGCCTCAGCATTACTTTTCACATGCTGATGAATGGTCAGCGCAATCAAATCTTCTTTCTTAGAAAAATACTCATAAAAAGTTCCCAAGCCAACACCTGCAATATCAGTAATTTCCCGAATGGTAATTTCACTGGCAGGGCGTTCATGCAAAAGCCGAACAAAACTTTCCATTAAGGCTTCTTGAGTGATACGAGCCCTTGATTGGCGAGGTTTACGACGCACATTGATTGCAGGCAAAGCCATAAAAATAACCCGAACATCCATCTACAGATTTTGATCTATACTGAATGTAATTGGACAAAACAACAAGACAGGATTTCAGCATGAACACAGCACAACTTGGAACAACCACAGCATGGCAAACCCACGAGATCAGCAACCAATTTGATGAATTGCAAAACTACAACTTATTTAGCACAGACCAAGTCCTACAAGAAATTTTGCAACGCTATGGCAGTCAGGATCAGCAGACTTTAGCAGAGTTTGGAGAGATTGTCGGTTCAGCAGAATATTATCAATATGCAGACCTAGCCAATCGACATACGCCTGAATTACATAGTTTTGATGCACGTGGTCGCCGTAAAGATTTTTTAGAGTTTCACCCTGCATGGCATAAATGGATGGGTATTAATCGTCAATACCACACTCATGCTTATCCATTTAGTGATGTACAAAATCAGTCACAGTCAACTTCAAAATGGGTGGATTGGGCAGCACGATTTTTCTTAAGCGGACAGGTGGAATGTGGAAGCTTATGCCCTAACTCGATGACTTTGGGCAGTATTCCACTGATTCAAAATGAACCTGAGCTTTGGGCAAAAATCGGTGAAAAATTACTGTCTAATGAATATGATGAACGTGATATTCCGATTTCCCAAAAAAAATCCATCTGGATGGGTATGGGCATGACAGAAAAGCAGGGTGGTTCAGATGTCCGTGCCAATGAAACCTATGCAGTGCCTGTCGCTGAATTAGGTCGTGGTAAAGCCTATTTGCTGACAGGGCATAAATGGTTTTTCTCAGCCCCGATGTGTGATGCGCATTTGGTGGTGGCGAAAACTGAACAGGATGGTTTGGCGTGTTTCTTTGTACCTCGTTGGTTGGAGGATGGCACCAAGAATCATATTCACGTGCAACGTCTAAAAGACAAAGTCGGCAATCGCAGTAACTCAAGTTCAGAAGTCGAATTTAAAAATGCGTGGGGTATCATGATCGGTGAAGCAGGGCGTGGTATTCCGACCATTATTGAGATGGCGAATTACACCCGTTTGACTTGCTCGGTGGGTTCTAGTGCGATGCTACGTCAGGCATTGGTACAGTGCATTGCCTATACCCGTCAGCGCAAGGCTTTTGGAAAGCATTTAGCTGAACAACCTTTGATGCAAGCCGTACTTGCGGATTTGGCTTTGGAAACCGAAGCTGCGATGCAACTGAGTTTTCATCTCGCACATTGTTATGAGCAGGATGATGAAATGTCACTGGCATGGAAACGTATCATGACGCCTGCATCTAAGTTTTGGGTATGTAAACGTGCGGTGGAACTGACAGGTGAAATGATGGAGGTCTTTGGTGGTAATGGTTATGTCGATACTGGCATCATGGCTCGCATTTTTAAAGAAGCCCCTGTAAATACCATTTGGGAAGGTTCGGGCAATGTCATGTGTTTAGACGTATTACGTGCGATTCAGCGTGATCGTGAGTCCATCGAAGTCCTGTTCCAATCATTCGCAAAAGTGGCTTCAAGTGATGCTGTTTTACAGAATGAATTGCAGTCTTTGTTTAAATTATTCAGCAGTTTACAAGCCGATGAAATGCAGTTTATGGCGCGCAGTCTGGTCAGTCGTTTGGTGATTCTTGCTCAAGCAATTTTACTGAAACAGTATGCACCTGATTTTGTCTCTGATGCGTTTATCGCAACTCGTTATAGTGAATTTCATGGACGGGTCGTGGGGATGGTGGATGCGAAAGCAGTGGATGTAGATCGATTGTTGCAAAGGGCTTTGGCGAGTTGAAATAATTTTTAAATACCTAAATCAGCGAAGGTCATAATGCAACATTATGACCTTCATACGCTTAAATCAGGTTTGATTTGAAGCTGATACTTTTAACACGTAATTATTGAAAATTACTTTTGTTTTTTAAGCTTTTTTTGGAGCTTTTTCAATTTACCTTCGTGCTTTGAAATTTTGTCCAAACGCGCTTTGATTTGTTTCTTTAAAGATTTAACTTGCTTTGACATCATGGTACTCCTTTGTTTTGCTATCCGTTGGCTGATGCTTTTTGATAAAACTACGGATAAATTTTCTTAACTCGCGTGCTGCACTGGTATCGAGACTTTCACACAATTGTAAAAACTCATCCCGTTCAGCACTGTTAATGCGAATTAAGAGCTGACCATCTTTTTTATTCACCTTTGTCTTTTTGGGTAATTCAGCCATCACATATTTATCCCCAAAGGTGAAAATCAAAATGTATATACAATATATATACGTTTTAAAAATAAAGCAAATTTAACTTATTGAAAATATTTGATTATTTTGTATTTTAATGAAAATTAATGTAAGACTGTGTGTTTTTAGGCTATAACAGATTGTTATCATGGTCTTTATTTTTAGAGCGAAAAAATAATTTTACATGCTCAGGGCTTTAAAATTGGGAAACCTAGAAAAGGTTTAATTTCTTTAAGTACAAACATGCTTTGCATTTCTTTAATTCCAGGCAAGCGGCGAATAATTGACATTGAAAACTCTGCATAAGTATCTAAATCAGGCGAGACCACCTGTAAAAGAAAATCAGCATCACCACCAATACTATAACAAGCCACAACATGCTCCAAAGCTGTCACTTGCTCTTCAAATTTCTTGGCTTCTTTTTCACTGTGACTGTCGATGGAAACACGGATAAAAACCATGACACCTAAGCCGATTTTTTTACGATCCAACAGTACGCCATAGCCTTTGATGATGCTTGTATCTTCTAAATGTTTCACCCTGCGCCAACAGGGTGAGGCAGACATTCCGATATTTTCAGCGAGTTCAGCATTGGAAATACGAGAGTCACGTTGTAATAACTCTAAAATTTTAGTGTCAGTTTTATCGATCTGCTTTTGGGTCATTCTTGTCTTGGGAGTTCATCTTAAAGGTTATTTATACCCTTTTTATTGCTATTTTAGAAATAAATAGATCAGTTTTACCTACGTTTTTCACAAAAAATATAAGGACACATTTCAGATTTTTCAGGTTGTGATGCTGATGCAAGATTTAACCCAATTTTCAACGTATTTATTCACCTTAGCCATTGCAGCTTTGCTACCTGGACCAGGTATGACAGGTCTAATGTTGAAGACTTTTACTCAAGGGTATCAGCGTGCTTTGTTAATGCTTTTAGGGCTGATCACAGGTGATGTTTTATTCTTGCTGAGTTCGATTTTTTTAATTGATTTTATTCATAAGCTTAGTCCACATTTTTCAGTTTATATGATGTTGCTTTGCAGTTTTTATTTACTGTACTTGTCTTATCAATATTGGAATTTTCAGGATGATTTATTCAATGAAAATACTCAAATTTTAGATATAAAGATCTCATTTTCAGCATTTCAGGATGGCTTGCTGATTACTTTAAGCAATCCGAAAACGATTTCTTTTTATCTTGCTTTGGTGCCAATTATTTTTGGTTCAGCATCGTTACAAGAAAAAACGATTGTTCTGACTGGGCTGACAGTTTTGACTCTATTTATTGTTGGAAGCCTATATATTTTTGCTGCTTTAAAAATTAAAAAAATTTTAAATCAAATGCTTATACAGAAGCTTTTATTAAAAGGTCTAGCATTGATGATGTGTGTTTTGGCGTTCGGGATGCTGTACAAAGAACTGCATGTATTTGTTCTGTGATGTATTGGAAATATTGGATAAATCCGCTTGTATTCTATACAAAAAAGCGTAATATCAGCCTTGCACCGCATCACCAATTTTGCGGTGAACATACAGTCTAAAAGGTAAATAAAATGGCGAAGAAAAAAGCTGCGCCTGAAGTTGTAATTCACAACTTTGTGGCAAAACACATGAACGATTTTAACAAGAGCCAAACTTTTGTAGATCGCAAAAAGAATGCAAAACGAGGCTATGCAAAACACAAAAAAGGGGGATACTCAAATGATTATCTCCCTTTTTTAATGCTTCAAATTTGTGCTTAATGTATTGAAATATCAATCATAAAATATTTAACTTAAAAATAAACATTCAAATTAAACATTCACCAAACGATTCGATTTCACCATATCTGCTAAACCATGATGACGGAAATAGTATTCCATCCAACTTTTCACCATCAATGGATTGTTCATCGCCACAACTTCTTCCAAAAGCTTCTGAGCATCTGTCATCGAGACATGGCAAATCGCTTTACGCACACGAAGAATATTACTTGAACTCATCGACAGTGTATTGAAACCCATAGCCATGAGTAAAATTGCAGACAGCGGATCACCTGCCATTTCACCACAGATACTGATCGGTTTGTCATACTTATGACATTCCTGAACCAAACGGGTTAAGGCACGCAGTACAGAAGGGTGGAAGTGAGAATACACACTCGAAACACGCGGGTTATTTCGGTCAACTGCCAATAAATATTGAATCAAGTCATTCGAACCCACTGAGAAGAAATCCACCAATTCAGCAAATTCACCAATCTGTAAAAGCACACTGGGTACTTCGACCATAATCCCGATTTTTGGTTTGGTGATTTTAACTTGTTCCTCTTCCTGAACCGCCATCCAATCACGTTCAAGGAGGTAAAGCGCTTCTTCAACCTCACTGACACTTGTGACCATTGGCAGTAAAATATGCAGATTATTCAAACCGATACTGGCTTTGAGCATGGCGCGAATTTGTGAAGAAAAAATCTCAGGATGATCAAGTGTGAAACGAATTCCACGCCATCCCAAAGCTGAGTTTTCTTCTTCAATCTGGAAATAAGGCAAGTCTTTATCTGCACCAATATCCAGGGTACGCATCACCACAGGTTTATTGGCAAAGTGACTGAGCTGTTGACGGTAAATCGCACGTTGTTCTTCTTCACCTGGAAAGCGTTCACGGAGCATGAACGGAATTTCTGAACGATATAAACCAACACCTTTTGCACCACGTTGTACACCACGAACCACATCAATCATCAAGCCCGTATTGACATAGAGTTTGACAGCAACACCATCGGGCGTGATTGAATCTTTAGTTTCGTATTGCTTCAAATCTTTGGCGATTTGCTCTTCTTCTTTTTGAATCTCTTTATAACGGGTACGTAAACGCCGTGGTGGATTTACAAATACCCGACCTTGATAGGCATCGACAATCATTTCAACATCATCAAGGGTATTCACAGGCAGTTCAGTCACACCAACAACCGTTGGAATACCGAGTGCACGTGCCACGATCACCATATGTGAATTGGCAGCACCTTCTGAAGTGACAATGGCAGCAATTTTATCAACAGGTAATTCAACCAATGCTGCAGTACTGATTTCTTCACCGATTAAAATACTTTCAGACGTGATTTCTTTATGACTGGTATCGCCTTCTTGCAAAGCTGCTAAGATGCGTCGTCCAAGATCTTTTAAATCAGACACACGTTCACGTAAGTAGTCATCTTCCATTTGTGCAAATAATGCGACATGACGGTCGATGACATGCTTTACTGCACCTTGCGCCCAACTACCATCTCGAATAATTTCTTTAATTTCACTCGGTAAAGCATTTTCATCTAACATGCGTAAGAACACGCTAAATAGCGCTCGTTCTTCAGCCATGAGTGAATCTTGCATTTTATCGTCGAGGGATTGGATCTCAGTGCGAACATCAGAAATGGCGCGATCTAAAAGTTCAAGCTCTTCACTGATGTCATCGGCATCACGGTCTGGCACAGCTGCCAAATCCGCAGGCGGGTAAAGAATAATGGCGCGTCCGAGTGCAATACCACCTGCACCAGAAGAACCTTGGAAGGTTTTATAGTTAGATGAACTGCTTGGCTTACGGAAAACATCAATATTCCCGACAGCATGTGCATGTGCGATTACACCCGAAAGTTGCGCGCATAATGTGACGAGGAAGGATTCAGCGGCTTCACTAAAGTCTTGAGATTCTTTATTTTGAACCACCATCACGCCCATCACTTTACGACGGTACATGACTGGAACACCAAGGAAAGAGTTATAGACTTCTTCCCCTGTTTCAGGGAAATAAGCAAAGCGTTCATGTTTAAAGGCATTGTCTAAGTTGACAATTTCTTCACGTTGACCGACTAAGCCGACCAAGCCTTCACCGAGTTGCAATGAAACATTGCCTACAGATTCAGGGTTTAAACCTTTAGTCGCCATCAACACATAACGTTGATTTCGTTCATCTAAAAGATAAATCGAGCATACATCGACATGCATTGCTTCAGAAACTTGGCTGACCATAATTTCTAAAGACTCATGCAAACTGACGGACGCATTGATTTCTTGCACAATGCGTCTTAGGGTGTCCAGTTGCATGTTCGACATGAAGGTATGCTCCTTATTTATGTTCGGTTTAACGCGATTTCATTTGCAATTATTTATAACAGCACTGTTTTGAAAAATCATTCAAATTTTTGAAGAAATTTCAGCACCATGCTGTGGCATCTGCATGCATAACTCCATCATCGCTTTACGATAAACATCACGTTTAAAATTCACCACTTGACCAAGCGGGTACCAGTAACTCACCCATTGCCATTGGTCAAATTCTGGCGGGTCAGACAAATTCAACTGAATATGTTTCGTTGAAGCTGTCAGTTTGAGTAAAAACCATTTCTGTTTTTGTCCAATACAAATCGGATCGGAATCCGAGCGAATGTATCGAAGCGGCAAACGATAATGCAACCAGTCATCTGTCTGGGCGATTATTTGGACGTGCTCGGGTAGGAGCCCAACTTCTTCTCGTAGTTCTCTATAAAGAGCTTGCTCAGGAGTTTCTCCAAACTGGATCCCCCCTTGAGGAAATTGCCATGCATTGTGACCAATGCGTTTTGCCCATAACACTTGTCCAATATCATTTGCCAAAATGATCCCGACGTTAGGTCGGAAACCTTCTGAGTCGATCATTTGGCTACCTAAAAATTGTTAATTTCATTTGACTTTATATATGGGGACACACACTCTTTTGTCCAACTCGATAAAGTCAAAGTAATAATGTTGTAAAATTGCTATGATCTTACCGAATTTCTATCGACTAGCGGTGATAGATTTACAATTTTTTTCTTAAATTTCAGTTTGAACGAGTATTTTCATGAAATTGGCGTTGTTTGACCTAGATCACACCTTATTAAATACCGACTCTGACCATTCTTGGGGCGAGTTTTTAGTCAATGAAGGCTTGGTTGATCCAGTCCATCACCGTGCCATGAATGACAAGTTTTATGAAGATTACAAAGCAGGGCAACTTGACCCGATTGCGTATAATGAATTTGTATTTGAATTTTTAACTCAGCATGACAATGAATACTTAACTGAACTACATCAGTTATTTATGCAAAAAGTGATTCGTCCGCAGATGCGCCCTAAAGGTTTTGCGGCGATTCAACGCCATAAAGATGCAGGACATGAATTGGTTGGGATTACTGCAACATCAGACTTTATTACTGCACCGATTTTTCGTGAATTTGGTATTACAGAAATCATTGCCACCAATGCTGAAGTCAAAGATGGTAAATACACGGGCAAAGTGACCAATATTCCATGTTATCAACAAGGTAAATTGGCGCGTTTGGATCAATGGCTTGAGGGGCGTGATGTGACTGAGTCATGGGCTTATTCTGATTCAATCAATGACCGTTTCTTGTTGGAATATGCAGATCATGCTTTTGCCATCAACCCAGATGATCGCTTAGAAACTTTGGCGAAAGAGCAGGCTTGGGAAATTCAAGACTGGTCAATTTGATTGATTGTGTTATTGATGAAGTAGATGAATGACAGCACTGAGGTGCTGTTTTTTATTTTCAAAATTTAAATTCTGAGATTTGTAATTATTTTTATAAATAAAGGTTTTGTGCTTCATTTTAAAAATAAAAATGCTATGTTGGTTTTAGAATTTTTTAGAAACTGCTGGAGAAAATAAAATGAGCCAAACACGTCCAAGAATGACTAATTTATTTGAACAACTGGGTTTGGATTCAAGTGAAGCGGGAATTGCAAAATTTATCGAAACCCATCAGTTAGATGCAGATACAACTATTGTCCAAGCCAATATCTGGTCAGAATCACAACGCCAATTTTTAGCTGAAAAGATTAAGTCAGATGGTGAGTGGGCACTTGTTGTAGATCAACTGAATGAGTCATTACATGAAGACTCTGTGAAATAAAATATTGAGATTCTGATGATTCAAAAACTGCATTTCTAGAGAAGTGCGGTTTTATTTGTATAGATGATATGCCGAGCAGTTTAAAGATTGCTCGGCATTTTAAGTATTTAAAACTACTTCATCATTTCAATCAGTTCTTGCACCGCACGTGATTGTGTACGCGCAGGATGCCAGACCATGCCTAATTGACGATTCATTTCAAAAGGAATATCCAGTTGATGTAAGTCTTGATTGAGCAAAGTCTTGGGTAAAACAGACCAACCTAGACCAATCGAAACTAACATTCGAATCGATTCAAGCGGATTATTGCTCATGGTGATCTTCGGTTTTAAGCCTTGCTTTTCAAATTCCGCCAAGGTGATTTGACTGGTATAGGTTTGCGCTGCTGGAAGTAGACTAGGATATTCAATCAAATCTTCTAATTTGAGATTTTTCTTTTGTGCAAGTGGATGAAATGGTGCAACCACAAAAACCAAAGGATCATTCCAAATGGTGATATAACTCAGACGCTCATCACCTTGAGGCGGAAGTGTAAGGAATGCAAGCTCTAAATCACCCGCAAGTACTTGTTCATGCGCCTGTTCCGAATCGACAAAATGCACATCCAATTTCACTTCAGGAAATTGTTGAACATATTTTTTTAAATGCTGTGGTAAATGATGCAAACCAATATGGTGACTGGTACCAATCTTTAATTTTCCACGGACTTCGCCTTGTTCATGGCTTAGTGTATGGTGAATGTCACCTAATTCATTTAACCAACTTTTAACTTTAGGCAATAGTGAATGAGCCGCATGCGTCGCTTGCACACCACGTCCCGCAGACTCAAAAAGTTTGACGCCAAAATATTCTTCTAAACTATGTATTCGTTTGGTGACAGCAGGTTGGGTAATAAACAGATGTTCTGCTGCCATGGAAATAGATCCTGTTTCCATTACTTTTACGAAAGCTTCAAAGGCTGCTAAATTCATTGTCTATCCATCCATAAAGAAATTTTATGCGTAATTTATTATTTAGAAATTTTAAGAATAAATCAAAGTAAATTTTAAGTTTTTTTCATTGGTTGGTTTTTAAACTTATTTTTAGAATTCATGAAAAGTTTATATACAAGTTTTTGCTATATGATTTGGTCTCATTTCATTTATAGTCAGTCTATAAAAAGAACAAAAGGAAAACTATTTGAATAGAACAGTTCAAAATCCACCAACAATGACATCGATTCATTATTTTAAACAGCTTTCAAGAAGCACTTATACTGCATCATGGCTGAGATTTTTTATCACACTTATTATTCTAAATAGCATTGGCTTTGGCTTGTTGTATTTTTTAAAGTGGTATATTCCTATCATCATTACGGAAGTTATTACATTGCTTTGGTTAAGAGCTAGATTCAGTCGAATAACTAAAATGAAAGAATTAGAAAGTTTCCAAATCCCTGAGTATATCTGGACAGCATTTAGAAAAAGACATCCAAATATCAGTGTGACATCGTATAAACATATCGAGGATGGATTTAAAGATTATTTGGCATTACATATTTGGATCAAGCAAGCCTATGCGATGCCTTCTCATTCTGTGGATGCGTTATGGCATTTACTGATTGAGGAATATGATAGTTTTTATCGTGTCATGTGCGAAACTTTTTTGGGTTATCACTTAATTCACAAACCTCATGAGCAAGCTCCGACAGATTCACAGAAAATCAGTCAGCGACAACAACTGGCAAATACATGGCAGGCTGCATGTCATATACATGGATTAGATCCACAAAAAACGCATATTTTGCCACGAATATTTCAAGTCGATGCACACATTCGTTGGGAACAGGGTTTGATTTTCAGTTTACCTTTTCTGATTGCATTGTATACACAAATGAGTGCGACCTCAGCGATCCCCAATGATCAAGCCATGTCTTCGTGTTCATCCACCTCGACAACAGCATGCTCTTCAATGACCACTTCATGCACAAGTTCGGGGTCATCTCATGACTCAAATCATTCTTCTAATAGTTCAGATTCTTCGTCTTCTTGTAGCAGTTGCAGTAGTTGTGGAGGAGGCGGTGGTGATTAGCACCTCCTCATTTTAAAATTTTGTTTAAGCGTTGACTTCTGCAGCTTGCGCCAACTTTTGATCTCTTTTATTCCAAATTTTCTCATGGAAGAAGAATGCGACAGCTTGTACAGTTGGCTCAACTAAACTTAATGTGATAGCCATCCATAGATTTCCTGTAATAACATAAGCCACCATCATTGCGACAGTGATGTGCATAATGTAATAACTTAAGGTTTTTTTGAAAATTCGTTGATTGGTTTGAACAAAATTTTGAATACGTGCCATGATCATCACCACAAAGATTAGAAGTTAATTAAATAATAATCATTATCATTTAAAATGTAAAAGAGAATTTTTAATTGGTGATGATTGGATTTGTGAATTAAGTTGATATTTAGAATATTTAAAAACACAAAGTAATTCCAAAAAGTTTTTAAATTAATAAAAATGATAAATTAGATTTATGTAAAAACACGGTTATAATCGACTTCAATGAAAGAATTACCCAGTCCAGTGGAGCACATCGACATGGCAGGCGAAAACCAAAAAGCAAAAACTGAAAATACAAAAACGTTGTATGACAAATTGTGGGATGACCACTTAGTAAAACAACGAGATGATGGCTCTGCATTACTCTATATCGACCGTCATTTATTGCATGAAGTCACTTCTCCACAAGCGTTTGAAGGCTTGCAATTGGCAGGTCGTACACCTTGGCGTTTAAGTGCCAACGTGGCAACACCTGACCATAACGTACCAACGTCGACCAAAGAGCGTTCGGAAGGAATTGCAGGGATCGAAGATGATACTTCACGTATCCAAGTACAAACTTTAGATGACAACTGTAAAACTTTTAATGTGGTTCAATTCGACATTAATGATGTACGCCAAGGGATTGCACACGTAGTTGGCCCTGAGCAAGGTTTAACTTTACCAGGTATGACCGTGGTTTGTGGTGACTCACATACAGCAACACATGGTGCATTCGGTTGTTTGGCGCATGGGATCGGAACATCAGAAGTTGAACATGTATTGGCAACCCAGTGTTTAGTTCAAAAGAAAATGAAAAACATGTTGGTACGTGTTGACGGTAAATTAGGTCAAGGCGTAACACCAAAAGACGTGGTATTGGCCATTATCGGTAAAATCGGCACTGCTGGTGGTACAGGTCATGCGATTGAATTCGGTGGCCAGGTGTTCCGTGATATGTCGATCGAAGGTCGTATGACTGTGTGTAATATGGCAATCGAAGGTGGTGCTCGTGTGGGTATGGTCGCTGTTGATGACAAAACCATTGAATACGTAAAAGATCGTCCGTATGCACCTAAGGGTGAACAGTGGGATGCTGCTGTGGCGTATTGGAATACTTTAGTTTCTGATGAAGGCGCACATTTCGATACTGTTGTAGTATTGCAAGGTGAAGAGATTGAACCGCAAGTGTCGTGGGGAACTTCACCTGAAATGGTGATTCCTGTGTCACAAGCTGTTCCTACTTTGGAACAGGCGAAAGATGATGTACAGCGTAATGACTGGACACGTGCTTATCAATATATGGGCTTGAATGGCGGTCAGGCATTGGCAGATATTCAATTAGACCGTGTATTTATCGGTTCATGTACTAACTCACGTATTGAAGACATTCGTGCAGCAGCAGAAGTTGCTAAAGGCAAAAAAGTTGCTTCAACAATTAAACAAGCGATGGTTGTTCCAGGTTCTGGTTTAGTTAAAGCGCAAGCAGAAGCAGAAGGTTTGGATAAAATCTTGGTTGAAGCTGGTTTTGAATGGCGTGAACCAGGTTGTTCAATGTGTTTGGCAATGAATGCGGACAAATTACAACCAGGTGAGCACTGTGCATCAACCTCTAACCGTAACTTTGAAGGTCGTCAGGGTAATGGTGGTCGTACACATTTGGTGAGTCCAGCCATGGCAGCTGCGGCGGCAATCGCAGGTCATTTTGTTGATGTGCGTACATTCTAATAGGAGCATGGATCATGAAAAAATATACCGTTGAACAAGGTATCGTTGCACCATTAGACCGTGCCAATGTCGATACAGATTTAATTATTCCAAAACAGTTTTTGAAATCCATCAAACGTACAGGTTTTGGCGAAAACTTATTTGATGAATTGCGTTATTTGGATGAAGGTTTTTTAGGTCAGGACAATTCAAAACGTTCTAAAAATCCTGATTTCACTTTGAACCAACCACGTTATCAAGGTGCTTCTATCTTGATTTCACGTGCAAATTTCGGTTGTGGTTCAAGCCGTGAGCATGCGCCGTGGGCATTGGAAGAATACGGTTTCCGTACCGTGATTGCGCCAAGTTATGCCGACATTTTCTTCAATAACAGCTTTAAAAACGGCATGTTGCCTGTGATCTTGTCTGAAGAGATTGTAGATCAGTTATTTAAAGAATGTTTTGCCAATGAAGGCTATCAGTTAACTATTGATTTGGAAGCGCAAGAGGTACGTACACCAAATGGCGAAGCATTCAAATTTGAAGTTGATCCATTCCGTAAACATTGTTTATTAAATGGTTTGGATGATATTGGTTTAACTTTGCAAGCTGCGGATGATATTCGAGCTTATGAAGAAAAAACCAAAGCGGCTCGTCCTTGGGTTTTTGCTGAAATTCAAGGCTAAATTTCAAATTGAATTTTAAGTTATTGATAAACATTTATGCATAGCGTGAATGCCTAACTCTTGCTAACATGCGAAACATAACAAAAGATATGTTGATGTGGTGCGCAAGGGTTGGGACTGAATAATGACAAAGTTTTTAGGCAGTAGTGTTTTAATTGCAATATTGAGCCTGTTGTTAAGTGCGTGTCAGTCAAGTCAAATGATTGATAAGGTCAGAATCAACAAAGCTGGTTTGAAGCATCAAAGCCTAAATACTGTAACCGTTTATTGTTCAGGTGCAGAACATTGTGAATTTGCTAGATTAAATGATTTGATCATTACACAAGAACATGGACAGCGCGCGAATCGTAAGGCGATTAACAAAGGTTATTTGAAACTGACAGGTGAACCTTTAGATCGTAATGGTGTTTATCTGACGATTCCACCACAGCAATATGAAATGGTGATTCGGTTTTATCCCATTACCAAACAACATGCTGAAGTGTTCCATGTGATTCATGATTTTAAAGCGAATCAACAATATACATTCAAAATGTATCGCCAAAGAACACGTCAAGGTTCAGGCAGTTTGCTGAATGTTTCTGCGCCGACACCTTTGTGTGTCGATATGATTCAAGAAAAACGAACGATTCGCCGTTTCTGTCGCCCACATAATGCGGTGACAGGTGTGAGCGAATTTATTGAACAAAAGATTTAATCTCACATCAGCACTATGCTGAATACAAATGGAACTACAAATGTCTAAACAAATTTTGATTTTGGCAGGTGATGGTATCGGTCCAGAGATCGTTGCCGCTGCTGAAAAAGTACTTACACGTGTCAATGAAAAATTTAATTTAGGTTTGACGTGGGAACATGGTTTATTGGGTGGTGCTGCGATTGATGCACATGGTTCACCTTATCCAGAGGTAACTTCTGAACAGGCGAAAAAAGCCGATGCAATTCTTTTAGGTGCAGTTGGTGGTCCTAAATGGGATACGATTGAGCGCTCAATCCGTCCTGAACGTGGTTTATTAAAAATCCGTAGCGAATTAAATCTATTCGCAAACTTACGTCCTGCGATTCTTTATCCGCAATTGGCTGATGCTTCAAGCTTAAAACCTGAAATTGTATCTGGTTTAGATATTTTGATCGTTCGTGAATTGACTGGTGGTATTTACTTCGGTCAACCACGTGGTATTCGTGAACTTGAAAATGGTGAAAAACAAGGTTTTAACACCGATGTTTATGCTGAATCTGAAATCAAACGTATTGCCAAAGTTGCTTTTGAAATGGCAAATCTTCGTGGTGGTAAAGTGTGTTCAGTGGATAAAGCCAATGTACTCGAAGTAACTGAGCTTTGGAAACAAACTGTGACCGCAATGAAAGAAGAGCAGTATCCAAATATTAATCTTTCACACATGTATGTAGACAATGCTGCAATGCAGTTGGTTCGTGCGCCTAAACAATTTGACGTGATTGTGACAGGTAACTTATTCGGTGACATCCTTTCTGATGAAGCTGCGATGTTGACAGGTTCTATTGGTATGTTGCCATCTGCATCATTGGATGAAAATGGTAAGGGTATGTATGAACCATGTCATGGTTCTGCCCCTGATATTGCAGGTCAAAACGTGGCGAATCCACTTGCAACGATTCTTTCTGTGGCGATGATGCTTCGCTATACCTTCCGTGAAGAAACAGCGGCTAAAGCGATAGAAGATGCTGTAGGCAATGTTTTAGATCAAGGTTTACGTACAGGTGACATCATGTCTGAAGGCATGAGCAAAGTTGGTACAGTTGAAATGGGCGAAGCTGTTGTTGCAGCTATTGCTTAATTTTTAATGGTTTCAAAAAACGCAGCTTAGAGCTGCGTTTTTTTATGGTTTAATTTTTAATCTTGTTTCTTATAACAGGTTTTTGAGTTTTAGTATTAACAAGCCCGACCACTATATTGTATAGACTCTGCAATATGTTGTTTAAGCTTAAATGTGACTGTGCAATTAAAATTAACGTCATAACTTGGCATCGCAGTTGTATCATAGCGAATTACAGGTGCTCCCATTGCATTTGATCCGACTGTCGCATTTCCTCCAGATATGGGGATGCTTAATGGTCGAAGAATGGTGTAACTCAGCTCATCATCCGTGGTTTTTACAGTTTGGCTGACTTTATATCCTAATGCGCTGAAGTCTAAACTCTTTTGAATATCAGTACTATTTTGTCCAATAAATTGTTGCAGATAAGCATTTAAATCCGCAGGGCGCGTATCCAGACTTTGGCATCCAGTGATTAAACCGATACCGATGAGAATGATCAGATAATGTAGAGGTAATTGCATGATGGTCACCTTTACGGAGTTTGATTAAAAAACATTGCTTTATTTATATAAGGTGTCATCTTAGTGTAATAAATAAGCAGAAAGTCTGTAGATATTTACCTATTATATTAAAGACAATTGATTGATGAATTGTAAAAGGAATGTTCAAAGGATTTGAATCATGAAGAAGTTTGTACTGATTGGATGTAGTTATTTTCTGATCTCTTTTCTGCCTGCAACAGGTTTTGCGCAGGTATGCGATGCTCAAAATCTAGAGTGTGGTAAAAAACAATTTACAATATTACAGAATGAAGTAAAGCAGAAATATCAACAACTCAGAGCAAAATTAACAACGAATCAGAAAAAGAATTTACAGTATTCTCAATTGGCTTGGATGAATCAGCGGGATGCGACTTGCGCGCGTGAGATTGATAAATCGAACGCAGTCGGTTGCCATTTAAATGCTTTGCAAACACGGAATACTTGGCTAGATACGCAGATTTCAATGTGTAAAGAACAGACTTGCCAAACAATCGTTTTAGATCGTTGAGCATAAGATTGGGTACGAGAACGGAAGTTTGATAATGAAAAAGCCACTTAAATGTGGCTTTTGCTTACACTAAAACTTAGCGTGCGCGATAAGTAATGCGACCTTTTGTTAAATCATAAGGTGTCATTTCAACTTTTACATTATCGCCAGTTAAAATACGAATGTAATGTTTACGCATTTTACCAGAAATGTGAGCAATCACTTCGTGACCGTTTTCTAAACGCACACGGAACATAGTATTAGGAAGCGTTTCGGTGACAACGCCTTCGAACTCGATAAGTTCCTCTTTATTGGCCATAGCCTACCTGATGATCAAATTGGAAAGGCGCAAATTATAGGCAATTTTTTATAGAAAAACAAGATTATTCGGTATTTCAAGGTGGCAGATGACTTGAAAATAGGCGAACATATTGTTAAACAATTTCTACAAAAAAAAGCGGATAAATATTGTCAGTTCGGTCAATCGACGGTAATCTAAATCAAAGGTTTTAAGTATAAATGAATAACATACAAGGAAGGGCACTACGTGAGTCAGCTAACTGATGCTTCGGTTGTTTTACGATTAGGCTATCAAGCGATCCGTCGTGCAGGATTGCCGACAGAAGAAATATTATCAAAAGCAGGCGTAGCTTTAGGTCAAGTCGATCAGAATGCACGTACACCACTGAATGCACAGTTTGCATTTTGGGTGGCTGCTGAGGAAGTCAGCAATGATCCTGACATTGGATTGCACCTTGGTGAGCATTTGCCATTATACCGAGGGCAGGTCATCGAGCACCTATTCATTTCCAGTGAAAACTTTGGTGAAGGACTAAAGCGTGCATTGGCCTATCAGCGTCTGATCAGTGATGCTTTTCACGCTAAATTGATTGTTGATGATGAAGGGCGTTGCTATCTGACCAATGGTGAACAACCTTGGGGTGAAAATATTGTCAATCGTCATTTTTCAGAATGTGCTATTTCTGGAATTTTACGTTTCTTTAAATTCATCACTGAAGGAAGATTTGAACCGATTTATATCGATTTTAATTTTACGCAAGGTGCATCTGATGGTGAGTATTATCGTGTGTATGGCTGCCCTGTGAGTTTGGGACAAAAAGAAACGCGCTTGTATTTTGATCCATCGATTCTTGATTATCCATTGTGGCAAGCTGAACCTGAACTATTGCAGTTACATGAGCAATTGGCGATTGAGAAGCTGCAAGAACTTGCACGTTATGATTTGGTTGGTGAGGTACGCCGTGCGATTGGTTCAACGCTTGAAAGCGGTGAAACGACGCTTGAAACGGTTGCAGCACAGCTTAGTATTACACCACGTCGTTTACGTACTCAGCTTTCGGAAGCCAATACCAGTTTTCAACAGATTCTTTCAGACTATCGTTGTCGTCTTGCGAAGAAGTTGTTGGCGAATACCAATGAGAGTGTGGAGCGGATTGTGTATCTAACAGGTTTCTCTGAGCCAAGTACATTCTATCGAGCATTTAAGCGTTGGACGAATGAGACACCTGTGGAATATAGAAAACGTAAACAGCGTTAAATCTCTTTATTCTAGATACCCTCCCTTAATCCCTCCCACAGGGAGGGAGACTTTCATTGTGAATTAAATGCACAATGAAATACTCATTCTTCTTCAAATATTATTCAGGCATATTGAGCCAATGTGGCCCTAAAGGCATTTTCGGCAATTCAAATTGTTCTGGGTAATCGGCATGGATGAAATAAAGCCCATCAGGTGGGGCAGTAATTCCCGCCGCCTTGCGATCTTCGGCAGCAAAAATTTCATCAATATGGTCAATTTCATATAAGCCTTGACCGACTTCAAGCAAGCACCCCATGATGTTACGTACCATATGATGTAAGAAACCATCGGCTTGAATATCCAGCACTAAATAATTGCCATGACGAATCAAACGGCAATGTTTTACATGACGCACAGGTTGATTGGACTGACAAGCTGCTGCACGGAAACTTTCAAAGTTATGTGTACCTTCAAATTTTTGTGCTGCTTCAATCATTTTGTCTACATCTAGAGGATAGTAGGCATGTGTGACTTGTTTATGTAGTAAGGCTGGACGATTTGCCGACTGATAAACGACATAGCGATAACGACGTGCTTTGGCTTTAAAACGGGCATGAAAGTCCATGTCCATTTCTTTAATCCACTGAATCGAAATGTCTTTTGGTAATTGGCTGTTTGAGCCCATGAGCCAACCACGTATTGGGCGAATCGCATTGGTATCGAAATGTGCCACCATATTGGTGGCATGTACGCCTGCATCGGTACGACCTGCACCATGTAGAATGATTGGTTCATCAGCAATCTTACTGAGCACTTTTTCCATGGTTTCTTGGATACTACGCACGCCAGCCTGTTGAGTCTGCCAACCTTTATACCGCATACCACAAAACTCAATACCAATTGCAAAGCGTTGCATAATTTCCTCTATTCAGGCTGATGGTCTAAATGATCATACCAATGATCGTGCCATTGTTCAGAAGTCGGGTATTGTAAATAAATTTTCAAAATTTTGGCATAAAGATCTGCCTGACTGAGTGCATCACTGACTAAAATTTTAGAATCTTGAATCCATTGACTGATCGCATAGCGTTGATCCATACCACCAAATAGCACTTGAGTAGACAAGATAATTTGGCAACCGTTATCTTGTAGTGACTTAAAATGTTGGATAATGCGTTCATTTACAGCAAGATTCCCAACCCCATACGCTTGAATAATCAAGAAATGTGGTGCTTGTTTGATGAGTGCTTCAAGATTATTTTTGAATTGTTGTAATTCAGTTGGAATCATCATCCAATTGAGAATATTTAAGGTCTTGGCTTTTTCAAGATGTGAAAGTTGAACATTCACAACATTTTGATTTGTTCTTAGGCTCTGATCTGCCTTTTGTCCTCTAAAAGCATCTAAGGCTGTGCTATGGGCTTTTAAAGCTGTTCGTGCATGGATAACTTGGTGGAAGAAAGCCAGATAAACACCAACGGGGAGCTTTGTTACAGCATCTAAAGCAGTATTTAAATTATCCATCGCATCGGTAAATTCACGGGTATTATCTCCCTGAATATTCAGCAAGGGATATTGACTACCTGTGAGCACAACATGGCATGAATCGCCTAAGAAGCGTGATAGGGTAGCACTTGCATAACTTAATGTGTCTGTGCCATGAATTACCACAAAATGCTCGAAATTTTGTAATTGCAAGCTTTGAATCTGTTGAATCAGTTTGAGCCAATCCATAGCAGTGCAAGCACTACTATCTTTAATACTCGGTGCTTTAAAACATTCGATTTTAAGGTGAGGAGGGAGAACACGTTTAAGTTGAGGAATAAACTCTGTCTCTGGCATGGGTGCTAATGGTTCACCAATGCATCCAAAAGTTCCACCCATGTAAATTAGCGCAATTTTCTTATTCATGATTCTCTGGCTCGTAATTTTCCATATCCACAATAAAAAAGCAGCCATAAATGACTGCTTTATCTTAAATCAAATTGGTTTATGACGCGATTTGATTGAGTAAAGTTTGTGATTGTTGTCGTTGTTGAGGTGTATATGCTGTTTCATCTTGGGTGAGTAACTCTCGAGCAGAAGCATATGCACCTAAGTGAATATATTGTTGAGCAAGATCTAAGTTCAACTGGATTTCATTCACTTCTGCAAGTTCAGGGAATGATTTGACCAATGGATCATTTACTTCGGCTGATATAGCTACAGTTGTAGGGCTTGATGTATCTAAATTGAATGTAGATGCAACAGGTACTTCTTGTTCAATAGTTTCAGTTTTTTGATCTAGATCAAAGCTGAAACTCGGTTGAGTTTCGGTTTCACTTGGTGTGAGTTTGAATTCAGCTTCATGAGATGGCTTTAATTCTTCTAATACTGGTTCTTCAACAACAGGAGTGAGTGTAGGCTCTGCAAAATCAAGCTTAAACTCAGGCGCAATTTCAGTTGGCTTTTCAATTGATGGCTCTACCTGATTCGGTGTAAAGCTAAATTCGAGCGGTGCTACAGTTTCAGCTTTAACTACTTCTACAGGTTGCGTCACTTCAAAAGCAGGTGCTGTAGTTGTGGTCTCCGCTGGTTCTTGCGTTGTAGGGGTTAGCGTAAACTCTAAGGGTTGAATCGGTTCAGGAGATTTTTCTGTTGCTGGTGCAGTGATTGTCGGAGTACTAAACTCAAGTGATTCAATCTTATTCTCAGTAGGTTCAGGTACAGGTTGTGCTGTTTCTGATACGGAATTAGTTTCAATTAGTGCATCAAAGGCAGTTGTGTCTTTAGTTGCAGGTGCTGTTGAAACAAAAGCAATTGATTCAATTGGTTTTGTAGTTTGTGTTGTTTGGCGACGCTCTTCCGCTTGTATAACAATATCATCCAAGCCTAATGAACGAATATGCTTAATGAGTTGGTTGACTGCAAACTCATCTTTTTGAGCTAAATGAACATCGAGTAAATACAAATAAAGCTCATGCTGAGAGTTATCTTGGTTTAATGCTTGGTTTATTTTTGCTTCAGCAGATGAGTAGCTCTTATCTTTGATTAACTTTTCAATGCTTTGTTTAAGATCTACACTTAAAGATTTAGCTTCTTGCTTAACAACAATAGGAACTTCTACAACTGGGCTTTGTGTTCGTTGTGTTGTACGTGCAGTTCGGGCAACATTTTTCTTTGCTGATTTTTTATTGTTGGCTCTATTAGTACTCGTACTATTATTTTCTTTATTGGCATCTTCGCGTTTCTTTAAAACGATAGCGACAACCAAAAGTAGAACAAATGGAATCACATACAACAACATTTTATTTCCCCTTCATTGAGTTCAATGAATCAATATCCTTTAATGAAGAACTAACTATTTGGTTTATTCGCACTTTTATCTTTTAATTGCTGTTGCAATTGAGCTAATCGTGCATTTAATAATTGAATTCGTTGATTCTTTTGCTGTAAAGCTGAAGCAAGTTGAGTCACATTCTTCTGTAATTTAACTGTTTTTTCACGAGATGTCATAACTTTTGTAGAAAGTTCAGCATTTGTTTGATTTATTTGAGTATTTTTATTTGCAGAACCTTGGGCTGAATTTTGTTCATTGTCCGCAACTAAGCTCATTTCTGCCTGATCTAAGCGATATTTTGCAGCTCCTGACTGTTTTTGAGTAACAACAGGTGCCTGTGTTGGGACTTTGTATTTTGTCGGAGGTGTTTGTTGATAACTAGCAGCTAGGTTGAGTGCTGCTCCACGACGAATACGATTGACATCGCCTTGAATGAAAGCACTCCGATTATTGTCTTTGATTTGGCGCATCACATCAGGGATGCTTTGATGGGTTTCTGCGGCTATACGTGACGCAATTGCCCATAGCGATTCATTTGCTTGGACAATATGCTGAGGATTTTGATTATTGCCTTGATTGGTCTCGACTTTTTTACTTTCGTTTTTCCTATTTTCATTTTTCTTGTTATCGCTTTTTTGAGCTTTATGAGTTTCAGGCTTTGCAGTTTGCGATTTGGCTTGCTGTGCTGGAGTTGTTTTTTGAGGTGATTGAGTCTCTATCGTTTGAACTGTATCTGTTTGAGTTTTTTCAGATTGAATTTGCTCTGGTGGACGAGGGGCTTGAGCAATAGCCGGTGCTGCTGTCTCTTTTTGTGTTTCTGTTTTGGCTACTTCATTTTTAATAGCCGAGTTATTGTTGACTGGCACTACTGTTGTAGTTTGTGTCGTTGTTTCTATCTTTGAAGTTGGTGCGCTTAAAGAAGGTGTGTTTAAAGTAGGTGGAGCAATAACGCTGATTGTGAGCGGGCGTTGAGCGTTGGTCATAGGGGATGTGTCAACTTGAGTATTTGCTGTTGACGGTGCTTGAGGCACATTGCTTTTATATTGAGTGCTCGTCGGTAAATTCAGTGCAATATCTTTTTCACTCACAATCACTTGAGGCATAAGCGGTTTTTCATTTGCCGCAGTTTTCAGCATAGGTGCTGGAACATTATTCCGACCACGAGTCAATGGTGTTTTAATCTGCTTTAAATGAGTGGCATTACCTTCTTTGATTTTTACTAAAATATTGAGTTCTGAATCAATTAATGGGCGTGAAGAAGTAATGACAATAACACCACTGCCATCATTTGAACGACGTGTGTAAAAGTTTAAATGTCCTGGAGTTTGCGTTGCCACACCAATATTTTGAATATCATCAGCACTTGCTAGACCTGCTTCGATTTTGTCACTCGGATTGGAATTGCTAAACTTCATTTCTGCATAAAGTAGTTCCCCAGCTCCTGATTGAACTTGAATCGGATCAATCGTGATCGCATTTACAGTTTGCGAAGTCATAATGGCTAAAATGGCAATTTTTAATTTGTTATATCCGGTCATCTCTGTCCATTGCTCTGACGAAGTACGCGCATTTAAATTATACAATATCTAAATGTAATCTAGATGCAAATTATTAACACAAGAGTTACATAAATATAGTTACATAAAAAAGCCGATCAAGATAGATCGGCTTTTTCAATGTTTAATACTTTTTTGTGAAATTACGCATTCTTATAATCGATTAAGATACGTAACATACGACGTAAAGGTTCTGCAGCACCCCAAAGAAGTTGGTCACCAACAGTAAATGCGCCTAAATATTCTTTACCCATATTCAATTTACGTAAACGACCCACAGGTACAGAAAGTGTGCCAGTTACTGCTACTGGTGTTAAATCCGTCATCGATGCTTCACGGGTATTTGGAACAACTTTCGCCCATTGATTAGACTGACGAATCATATCTTCGATTTCATCAAGCGGGACATCTTTTTTCAATTTCAATGTTAAAGCTTGAGAGTGGCAACGCATTGCACCAATACGAACACAGTGACCATCAATTGGTACGATTTGTTGATTACCCAAAATTTTGTTGGTTTCAACTTGACCTTTCCATTCTTCTTTTGATTGACCGCTTTCGAGTTGTTTGTCGATATATGGAATCAATGAGCCTGCAAGTGGTACACCGAAGTTTGCAGAAGGGAAGCCTTCACCACGTTGTAAATCAGCAATTTTAGAGTCGATGTCTAAGATTGCAGAACGAGGATCGTCCAATAAATCTTTGGTATTGTTGTATAAATAACCCATGCCTGTGATGAGCTCACGCATGTTTTGTGCGCCAGCACCTGAAGCTGCTTGATAGGTCATTGCAGTCATCCATTCCACTAAGTTCTGTTGGAATAATGAACCCATACCCATCAACATCAATGAAACGGTACAGTTACCACCAACGAATGTTTTAGTGCCTTTGACTAAACCATCTTTGATGACATTCAAGTTCACTGGATCAAGTACGATAATCGCTTCATCATCCATACGTAATGTAGATGCAGCATCAATCCAATAACCGTTCCAACCTTCAGCTTTAAGCTTTGGAAAAACTTCAGAGGTATAATCGCCACCTTGACAGGTAATAATGACATCCATTTGCTTCAGACTGGTAATGTCCGTCGCTTCCATAAGTGCTGGAGCAGTTTTACCACCAAAAGCAGGGGCTTCACCACCTGCGTTACTGGTAGAGAAATAGAATGGCTCAAAATGAGCAAAATCATTCTCTTCAACCATACGTTGCATAAGGACGGAACCAACCATCCCGCGCCAACCGACCAGACCTACTTTCATGTCACTTTGCCTCGGTGCGTTAATAAAAAATAAAAAGGGGGCTTGAGTGTATCAAAAGAGTGTGTAACTGCAATAGCGTACACAATGAAAACACAATTATATTGTGCAATATATCTTGTTTATGATACATGCAAAATTGATATTAATTTATGAATCATTCAAAAATTAAGAATATAAGAGTGACAAAATATGATTTGGATAGAAATATTGTCTGCAATCGTGATTTGGCTGAGTTTTTGGTCATTGATCCCACGTGATGAATGGTGGTTCAGGGGTGCAGATTTCCCACGCTTACAGATTTTGTTTGTTGGGATCATTGCTTTCTTTTTACTGCTGTTTTGGCAAGGGGCATGGGATTTAAAACGAGAAATTATTTTTGTGCTGTTGATTGCCGCTTTAGCGTTTCAATTGAAAATGGTTTTGCCTTATACCTTTCTATGGAAAAAACAAGTTGCTCAAGTTCGATCTGAACAACTTGATTCGAGTAAACAGATTTCTGTGCTTGTTTCGAATGTACTCACGCCGAATGATCAATATCATCTTTTGATTGAGCACATCCAAAAGTTTCAACCTGATTTAGTGTTGACCTTAGAAACCGATCAAACGTGGCAAGATGAATTGTCGATTATTGAAAAAGACTATCCTTATCGAGTTCCTGTGCCATTAGATAATTTGTATGGCATGCATTTGTATAGCAAATTAAAATTGGTGGATACCGATGTCAAATTCATTCTGAGTGATGAAATTCCTTCGATTCATACCACTGCGATTCTGCCATCAGGACAAGCCGTTAAACTGTATTGTTTACACCCTAAACCACCGAGCCCAACGGAAGCCAAAGATTCAACTTTACGTGATGCTGAATTACTGATTGTCGGTGACCAAATTAAAGATTTGGATGAAAGTTGTATCGTGATGGGTGATTTAAATGATGTGGCATGGTCTCGGACGACACGGCTATTTCAACGGATTAGTGGTTTACTCGACCCACGAGTAGGGCGTAAATATGTCAATACTTTCCATGCAGATTATAAGTTTTTAAGATGGTCGCTCGATCATTTATTTCATAGTACAGACTTTGCTTTAGTGCAGATGCAACGATTGCCGCATATTGGATCAGACCATTTCCCTATTTTTGTTACGCTGCAAACGGGTCGTGTTTTTGAGCAGATTCAAGAAGAACTGGAACAGTCGGATGCGGATGAGCAAGAGGCTCAGGAAGCGATTCAAGAGGGCATCGAAAAAGCAGAGAAAGAAGAAAAAATTGTCACTGATGAAATTGCACAGGATTATAAAGGTGAAAATAAATTGTCAGACAATAAAGGCTGAATTTGATTGATTTTTGTAAGCTATTTCGTACAAGGATTGTGTCTCTAAACGGATGGTATGAAATCTGTATTCGCTTTAATCTTTAATCATCGACAAACGGAATGGGAAAGGAAATGTCCCGCTAAGGAAGACGAAGTCGATGGATGAATCATCATGGATTTGATGTTGGAATGGATAACCAAATAGAATAAAAATAATGATTGAAAGCACAACCTCATAGACCCGAGTTTTGCAGGACGCAGAACTCGGGTTAGCTTTATTTATGGTATATAATTTATCCGATTTAGAATTGAAAATAAAAATGAGAGATTATGTTTCTAGCTAAAATTCAACAGTACGCACAAAACCTTAAACATTTTACAGGTTTAAGTAGTGATGCTTTATTCATTTACGCAGGTCTAATCATTTATTTTGTGGTTGCAGCCATTCACAGGAGACAATTGAGATCACATATCGCCATTATCGTAACGGTTGTTTTCGCCTTTGTGATAGAAATTTTTAATGCCCGAGCTGATATTTTTGGTCGAGGTTATTGGCGTATTTGGGATAGTATCCATTCCATCGTTAATATGATTTTTTGGCCTTATGTGATTTGGGCAATGGCACGTTTTCGAGTTTGGAAGGGCTGATATTTTCCATCATTCAAGCTTGAAAAGTATGAATGATTTAGATTGTGAAAGATTGAAAATGGTTTTTAAGAGGATCTAAATCAAGCCAGCGACATGAGATAGAGTCTCATGTCGCTAATATCTTTAAGGATACTGCTGGTTGATCGCATCTAATTCAGCACCTACTTTTTGTTGAATCGCAATGGTGCGCATACTGAGTTGTTTAAATTCCTCACTTGGTGCTTTCATATCAAAATTCGGCGCAGTTGAAAGTTCATATAATTTTTGGCTAGTAAGTAGGTTATCAATCATTTGTGTACGAATATTTTGTACTTCACTACTTTTTAATTGAAGTCCCATCAGCTTTTGTTGAAATTCTTTTTGTATATCATTGGAATGACTTAGAACTTCTTTGAGTTTTTGTGGATCAGAAGCTGCTGCTTGTGCTTGCTCTCTAAGTTGCAACGCTTGGGAGTTGGACTGATTGGTGATTTGATTTAACTGTGCTAAATCTGACTTGATGTCCGTTGCATTTGCACTACTCAGTTCTGAAGCTTTAGCTTGCCAATTTCCTGTAGATGTTGTTGTACTGCTTTCTTTTGTTTGTTGATTTTGTTCTGTATTTGCTTTTTTATCAGAACATCCAATGAATATGAAACTTGAACTCATCATTGATATAAAAAGAATTTTATTAAAAATATGCATAGTATTATATTTCCTTCATGTTTTTAAGTTTTAGTGTTTTCTACGCTGACGATCTTAGCGAATTTTATGTTGTGACTACAGTACGCTTTTGTACGTTTGGAATGGACACTAATCCAAAAATAAAAAAGGAGATATTGATGATCTCCTGATTTTGAATATAAATGCTTTCAATTCTAAACAATAACCAACTCAATAAATCTTATCATAACCCTCAGGGCGTGTTTTAAAACGACGGTGGAACCACATATATTGAGTCGGTGCGATACGAAGCTGATTTTCAATGATTTTATTGACACGAATTGCATCAGCCAATTCATCCTCGCTCGGCATTGGTTCAACAGCAGGTTCAATCAATACATGATATTTTGGATTACGAATATCGCCATGACGATAAAAATACAGTGGAATCGCAACTGCTTTGGATATTTTCAATAAACGACGATGTGCAGTAACCGTTGCAGCCGCCACACCAAAAAAAGGTGCCATCACACCTTGTTTTAAACCGAAGTCCTGATCTGGGCTGTACCAAATGGCATCACCATCTTTGAGATGACGGATCAAACCACGCATATCATCATGGTCAATTTGTGCTTTATAAATGGTTGCTCGACAACGATAGATCAGCATGTCTAACAGAGGATTGTTCTGCGGACGATATACCACATCAGGCTCAAAGAATTGAGCACATAGATAACCACCGGCATCTAGCATGGTGCTGTGAGTCCCCAAAAGCAGCATGCCTTTGCCTTCAGCTTTGGCTTGGTGAATGTGTTCTAAACCTTCAATCGTTACACGATTTTTAAACCATTGTGGTGAATACCAAGCATTGAGTGTTTCAAATACACCAATCATTTGATCTACAAAAACTTGTTTAGAATTTTCTAAAACTTGTTCCGAAGACCATTCAGGAAAACACACTTCTAAATTACGAATGGTGGTTTCACGACGTGACTTCAGCCCATTAAATGCGAGATGACCAAGCAAAGTTGCTAAACGATGTTGGAACGCCCATGGTAAAATTGCCAAAATCATTAAAAATACAATCGCGATCCAAATTCCCCAATATTTTGGATGCAAAAATGCCCAGTAAAACTTTCCAGACTCGTATTGATGCTTTTTACTCATAGCAGTTTTGTAAATTTTGGGGTGATTGAAACTGAAAGAAGTGTAGCATGAAGCGGTTTAAAGTAGAAAACACTCAAAGTCAGAAAGAAAATTGAACGTGCTAGGGGTGGGGAATGAAAATAATACGGTTAATTCAGGGTGATATTACCATTCAAAAAGTAGATGCAATTGTTAATGCAGCCAATACTTCACTGCTCGGCGGTGGTGGTGTGGATGGGGCAATTCATCGTAAAGGGGGCTCTGCTATTTTAGAAGATTGCCAAAAGATTCGTGCAAAGCAGGGCGGTTGTGCAGTTGGTGAAGCCGTCATCACTACAGCAGGTTTATTGCCCAGTAATTATGTAATCCACACAGTTGGACCTACTTGGCAAGACGGACAACATGGTGAACAAGAATTACTTCAACACGCTTATTTAAATAGCTTAAAACTTGCAGAACAGCATCAGCTGAAAACCATTGCCTTTCCTAATGTTTCCACAGGGGTTTATCATTTTCCAAAAGTCAGTGCTGCGAGTATTGCGATTGAAGCGGTTGTGACATTTTTAAAGCATGCAAAATATTTAGAGGAAATTAATTTTGTCTGTTTTGATTTAGAAAATTTTAAAATTTATCGACAGTTACTTGCAGATATTGACCAAAATCAATTTCAAGTTTTAGGTATATAATTCAATTTATTTAGATCGAAATCGCCATGAGAGATACGTATTTAGACAGTGGTAAAGCAGTCCTGATATTTCTCGTGGTTTTAGGACATTTCCTCGAACGAATGGTGGGTTGGAAAGACCCAATCGCACATACCTTATTAGGCACAATTTATTTTATTCATATGCCTGCTTTTATTCTCGTCTCAGGCATTTTATTTAAAGACAAAAATTGGCTTAAAAATATTTTCTTTTTTCTATCTCTATATTTACCATTCCAATTTCTATTCCCTGCTTTTGATGCAATTTGGTCGGGGCAGTTCAAATTCAACTGGAATATTTTTGAAAGACCCTATTGGATTTTATGGTATTTGCAAGGCATGGCGCTTTGGACATTACTGGCGCACTTTTTAATAAAAATTAAATTTCCAGTTATTATTTCACTGATTTTTGCGCTGTGTATTGGTTTAAGTCCTTGGAATAATTATCAATATTCAATCGGGCGAATTTTTACTTTCTTCCCATTTTTTATGATCGGCGTGGTTTACGGCAAAACCATCCTACAAAAGATACAACAATTTAAATTGGCAACTGTTTTCGGTGGGCTGATTATTTTGGGTATTGTGAGTTATGTGTATTTCTCACAAATCAACCCATACTGGCTTTATGGAAGTTTGAACTATGCACAACTCAAGGTCAGTTCATGGGATGGTACGTGGATCAGAGCAAGTTTATTACTGACTTCGAGTCTTGGTGTTTTTGCTATTTTTGCATGGGTTAAACTCTTAAATCCTCGGTTTATTCAACTTGGACAAAATACTTTACCTGTTTATTTGCTTCATGGTTTTGTGGTGATATTGATTGCTCGCTATTGGAAATTGGATTTTAATATTTTTGTTGAGATTGGAATTTGTATAGTTTTATCTATTCTGACTTGTTGGATTTTACAACAGCAATTTTTTGATCAACTATTGAGGAAATTATCGCTTTGGCTCATGAAGCCAATAGCTTGGTTGGGAATTAAGTAGCTATTTACAAAAGTGTTTTATGGATTGATTGATTAATTTAAAATGAGAAAGATAAAAACTCCGCGCGGTGGCGGAGTTTTTATCTAAATTGGAAATGTAGAATTAACCTTTGGTCATTTCTTCTAGCTCTTCCCAACGCTCTAATTTTTCAAGCAACAAATCATCAATTTCAGCTAAACGTGTTGAAAGCTTCATCGCAAGTGCATTGTCAGAAACAAAGAGCGAGCCATCTGCAAGTTTTGCATTGATCTCAGCTTGTTCTTTTTCCAAAGCTTCCATTTCAAGAGGAAGTTGTTCTAAAGCACGTTGATCTTTATAGCTTAATTTAACTTTCTTTGGTGCAGTTTGCACAGGTGCAGCAGCAGCTTCCGCTTTGGCAATCGCCTTTTTCACCGCACTTTTTTGGTCTACAGCCGTTTGGTCAGGACGTTGTTCTAGGTAATCTTGATAACCACCGATGTATTCGTCGATATTACCTTTACCATCAAAGACCCAAGTCGAAGTCACGACATTGTCCATAAAGGCACGGTCATGTGAGATGAGAAGCAATGTGCCTTTATAACCACCGAGCATTTCTTCAAGTAGTTCTAAAGTCACCATATCCAAGTCATTGGTTGGCTCATCCATTACAATGAGGTTTGATGGTTTGAGTAGAAGTTTCGCAAGGAGAATACGGTTACGTTCACCACCTGAAAGTGCTTTTACTGGTGTACGTGCACGTTCTGGAGAGAATAAAAAGTCTTGTAAATAGCTGTAAATATGACGACGGCTACCATTTACATCGACATGGTCAGAACCTTCTGAAACGTTATCTTTGACTGATTTTTCAAGATCAAGCGCATTACGTAATTGGTCAAAATAAGCCACTTCAAGTTGTGTACCAGTTTTAACTGTACCTTTATGCTCTTGCTCACCTAAAATCGCTTTAATCAGTGTGGTTTTACCGACACCATTATCACCGACTAAGCCAATACGGTCGCCACGAAGTACCAAAGCTGAGAAATCTTTGATAATCGGTGCATTGTCGCCAAAAGTGACTTGAAGATTTTCAATCTCAAAGACTACTTTACCTGAACGATTGGCTTCTTGGGTTGCCATGCTCACTTTACCTTGTTGTGAGCGGCGTGCTTTCGATTCTTCACGTAAGGCTTTTAAGGCACGGACACGACCTTCATTACGGGTACGACGTGCTTTGATCCCTTGGCGAATCCAAACTTCTTCTTCTGCCAATTTTTTATCAAATAAAGCATTTTGTTTTTCTTCAGCTTCCATTTGCTGTGCTTTCAGATCAAGATAACGTGAATAGTTACCTTCATAGCTACGCAATTGCCCACGATCTAATTCGACAATACGCGTTGCAATACTATCTACAAATGCACGGTCATGTGAAATGAAGAGAAGCGTTAGATTGTTCTGATCAAGTAAGAATTTTTCTAACCATTCAATACTTTCAACGTCCAAATGGTTGGTTGGTTCGTCGAGTAATAGCACATCAGGTTGAGTGAGTAAGGCACGTGCTAGTAAGACACGACGCTTACGACCACCAGATAAATCTGCTAAATCCGCTTCAGGGTCTAAGCCCATTTTACTGAGGATAGAGTTCACTTTGGTTTCGAGTGCCCAACCATCGAGTAAATCGAGCTTATGTTGTAAATTCCCCATGCGGTCGCAGGCAGCCATATCACCGAGTACACATGCATCGCTCGCTTCATGGTATTCTTTCAATACTTGAGCAGCTTCACCAGCACCTTCGGCAACAATGTCAGCAACTTTGCCAGAGTCCATAGGAACATCTTGGGCAAGCATGGAAATGGTGATACCGTTTTGTAGGGCAATTTCACCTTGATCAGGGAGTAAGCTTCCTTCAATCAGTTTGAGTAAAGTTGACTTACCTTCACCGTTACGACCAATCAAACAGACTCGTTCGCCACGTTCTAAATTGAAGTTTGCGCCGTCGAGTAGGGCAGGTCCACCAAACGCAAGTTGGACATCCCTTATAGTAATATAGGCCATACGGTTTCCTAAACATCCCACAGTGAGGACTAAAAAATGACTAAACAGAAAAATCTTGATGATCAGGCGTCATTTTCCGCACCCATAGAAGATTTGCAAGTCCGAATTGCATTTTTAGATGATTTAGTCGAACAATTAAATGATCAGGTTGCACAACAGAGCTTAGAAATAGCTGATTTAAAAAAACAAATGCAGTTGTTGTATCAACGTGTGGAATCTTCGGATTTGTCAGAAGGTATTGCAGCATTTGATCCGATGACCAATCGCCCTCCGCATTATTAATGATTCAGCTGTGTGAGGGCTATTCGGATAGGAGTCATTAGAAATTCATTTTTTATTTGACCTTTTGTCTAAACCTCGTTGTAATGCTTTCTTTTTCAAAATTGATCATTTTTTATGATGCACGATAAAGTTGTACTCCTTGACCTTGAAAATAATATGCCATCAGCAAAATTGCTGAGAAATATGGTCGAGCATTATCCAACTTTATACTTATTTAATTGTGCAGGTCAGTTTCAGTATTCACTTGAAGATTTAACTGAATTTTCAAGTTGGGTCGTGAGTAGTCAAGTGGTGATTCTTGAAACACCTGAAGCGATAGAGAAAGAATTTGAATATGCTGTGGTGACAGGTCAATTGATGGCTTTGGTTGAGCCTGAAACACATATTGATGTAATTTCAGCAATGCCAAGTTGTGACATGTTGTTGGATATGATGCGTAGTTCAGATTTGCATTGCAGCTTGATTCAAGTTGAAGCCGAAACATCAGCAACTACGCCTGTATTGCCAAGCATACAAACAATCCAAGAAAAACCGTATTTACAGATGGTCAAAAAGTATTGTGATGCTTTGGGTAAAATGACAGGAAAACCGAATACAGTTGAAAAGCTTAGAAATTCTGTGGCTAATATTTTACAAATCGTTCCTGAAAAAGCCCAACATTTGGTGGGTATGTTGATCAATTTAAAAATAGTCAAACGTATCGATGAGCAAGTTGCCTACCGTAAAAAAGTATTGAAAGAATGGACTGAGTTGGAATTAGATCATCCTGTTGCTGGAACAGAAATACAGGATACTGCAACTCCATCACGAATGAAGCTAGAGAAAATAGATCAAATTTTAGAAAAATTACGTGGGGATTCTCAACAAGTGCTGACTGAGATTGATCAGCAAGATTCAGTTGAAGCAGTGCAAAAGGTCCTATTTAAAAACTTTGATAAAATTGATCCAGTACAAATTGAAGTGATTCAAAAGCTCAATGATTTAAAAACCAATAAACCCAAAGATATTTACGAATTACGTGATTTACTCGAACAGATGTTCCCTAAGTCAGATATTCGTTTATTGCTCAAAGAGTTGATTGAAAAGGGTTATATTTATTGGAATGGGCATGAAGTGGTGTATAGCCATGAGATGTATTTGAACTAAGTTTTGAAGGTTGTAAATATTCGCAAAAACAGTCTAAGTGACGTCAAATATATGGGATATATTTGAGTCCGTGTAACGGTTGCAGTTATGACTTAGCGTAATTTTATATAAAACATCAGAACATGCTGAAATTTAAAAATGTACTGTTTTATATAAAATGTTCATAAATTCAAACAAATGATTATGCTTTTTATGGTTCATTTCCGACATCATGCAAATTATTTATCAGACAAACTTGCGTTTTATATTCAGCTTATGCAACTCTAATATAGGAATTAAAAGGTGAACTATGGAACACACTGGTCTTTGGGTTGCGCTCATTATTATTGTTTTTGTATTGGGCTCAATTTTTGGCTTACGCGTAAGCCCTAGAGAAAAAGCATTAGGCTTAATGCGAGAAAAAGCGAGAAAGATGGGATTGCACCCCCGTTTAGTGGCTGCGCCAGATTGGACTAAAGTTCCAATGGCAACTGAATCTCGTGCGAGTATGGTGGCTTATTATAGTGTATTGATTCCAGACGCTCGTTTGCCTTTAATGCGCTTTCGTGTCGAAGATCAAAAGCTTCAAGTGATTCAAGGTGATGAGAAATTTAAAGATTTTCCCATTGCATTAAAAGGGATTTATGCTATTGATATGCAGGCGAATTGTGTAGGGCTGTATTGGGATGAAGCATCTGACCTCAGAGCAACCCAACTTGAAGATATGAAAGCATATTTGCTGAAATTGGCTGAAATTTAACTTTAATAATAGGAACAGTGGTTTATTATGGCGAACGCTCCTCGATCTGCATCCAAAAGCACGGCAGCAACTTCTCCCGAAGCTGGAAAAAAACGTGCGCTCGTGATTGTGGAATCGCCTGCAAAAGCGAAAACGATTAATAAATATTTAGGCTCAGATTACATTGTAAAATCATCTGTGGGTCACGTTCGCGATTTGCCTACAGGTGGCTCAAGTAAAACAACAGAAAAAAAACCTGTTTCACGTGCCAAACTGACGGATGAACAGAAAGCTGAAAAAGCGCAAACCGCTTTGGTCAATCGAATGGGTGTTGATCCTGAGCATGGTTGGAAAGCCAAGTATGAAGTGCTTCCCGGTAAAGAAAATGTTGTCGCTGAACTCAAAAAACTTGCTAAAGATGCTGATGCTATCTACCTCGCAACGGATTTGGACCGTGAAGGGGAAGCGATTGCTTGGCATTTAAGGGAAGTCATCGGTGGTGATGATTCACGTTACCATCGTGTGGTATTTAACGAAATTACCAAAAATGCAATTCAAGAAGCATTTAAACAGCCAACACGCTTAGATATAGACCGTGTAAATGCACAACAAGCACGTCGTTTCTTAGACCGTGTTGTAGGCTTTATGGTATCGCCACTGCTTTGGGAAAAAATTGCCCGTGGTCTTTCAGCAGGGCGAGTACAGTCTGTTGCGGTCAAACTTGTGGTTGAGCGTGAACGTGAAATTCGTGCGTTTATTCCTGAAGAATATTGGCAAGTATTTGCAGATACCAAATCGAAAAAAGACGACATTCGCCTTGAAGCAGTGAAGCAAGGTGGTAAGACTTTAAAATTACAAAATAAAGCACAAACCGATGCTTTATTGAAAATTTTAAATGATGCTGAATATAAGGTGTCAACACGTGAAGATAAACCGACCAAGGTGAATCCAAGTGCGCCATATATCACTTCGACTTTGCAACAGGCAGCGAGTACACGTCTCGGTTATTCTGTAAAGAAAACCATGATGCTTGCACAGCGTTTGTATGAAGCAGGTTTTATTACTTATATGCGTACCGACTCAACATTCTTGAGTGATGACGCAGTCAATATGGTGCGTAACCATATTGAAACAGAATTTGGTGTGAAATACTTACCTGCAAAGCCAAACCGTTATGGTAATAAAGCTGGCGCGCAAGAAGCCCATGAAGCAATCCGTCCATCGAATGTTTCATTCAAAGGCGATAGCTTGGCAGGTGTGGAACGTGATGCACAACGTTTATATGACTTGATTTGGCGTCAATTTGTGGCATGCCAAATGACACCAGCGGAATATTTATCATCAACCATTCTTGTCGATGCCAATGGTGTAGAGCTTAAAGCCAAAGGTCGTACTTTAGTGTTTGATGGTTTTACCAAAGTTCGTGGTCAAAACAAATCAGATGATGATGTGCTACTTCCTGCGGTGAAAGTGGGCGAAGTACTTAAACTTGAGAAATTAGATCCATCTCAACATTTTACCAAACCACCTGCACGTTTTACCGAAGCATCATTGGTTAAAGAATTAGAGAAAAAAGGTATTGGTCGTCCTTCGACCTATGCTGCGATTATTTCGACCATTCAAGATCGTGGTTATGTGAAACTGGACAACCGTCGTCTTTATGCTGAGAAAATGGGTGAGATCGTTACTGATCGTTTAGATGAAAACTTCAACAACCTCATGAATTACGCATTTACTGCTGATTTAGAAGGTCAATTGGATAAGGTTGCAGATGGTCAGCGTAACTGGAAAGAGCTCTTAGACAGCTTCTATGGCGATTTTAAGACACGTTTAACTACGGCTCAGGGCGAAAACGGTATGCGCCGTAATTTGCCAGTCGAAGTTGAAGCCGTTCATTGTAAAGAATGTGAACGTCCAATGCAGATTCGTACTGGGACAACAGGTGTATTCTTAGGGTGTTCAGGCTATAACTTGCCACCGAAAGAACGTTGTAAAGGTACATTGAATTTAACCCCAGTCGAGTCACTAGCAGCTTTGTCGGATGATGATGGTGCTGAAACTGCAGATTTAATGTCGAAAAAACGTTGTCCTGTCTGTGGTACGGCAATGGACAGCTATGTGATTGACGGTGGTCGTAAATTACATATTTGTGGTAATAATCCTGACTGTAATGGTTATGAGCTTGAAGAAGGTGAGTTCAAAATCAAGGGTTATGATGGTCCAACCATTCCATGTGATAAATGTGATGGCGAAATGCAGTTAAAGACGGGTCGTTTCGGTCCTTATTTCGCATGTATGAGTTGTGACAATACCCGTAAAGTTTTGAAAAATGGTCAGCCTGCGCCTCCACGTGTAGATCCAATTAAAATGGAACATTTGCGTTCAACCAAACACGATGATTTCTTTGTACTTCGTGATGGTGCAGCAGGTTTATTCTTAGCAGCGAGTAAGTTCCCGAAAGTTCGTGAAACACGTGCGCCTAAAGTTGCGGAACTTCGTTCTGTGGCAGATCAGCTTGATCCGAAATATCAATTTATTTTGAAAGCACCTGATCAAGATCCAGAGGGTAATCCGACATTAGTTAAATTCAGTCGTAAAAACCAAGCTCAGTATATTGGTTCTGAAACGCCTGAAGGTAAGCAAACCAAATGGTCGTTGGTCTATAACGATGGAAAATGGGTTGAAGCTTAAGTTTCAGACTGTTTGAAAACATAGAAAAATGCTCACTTTAGTGGGCATTTTTTATATTAGGTTGACTTGTAAATATGCTTATTTATCAACTCGAATTTATATGAAAAATGAATGCTAAGCAGTGATTACAATATCTATTACATCATGATTTATTGGTTAAATATTCAATGAGTTTATTGATACTTCAATACGTCATCTCGTTCAAATGGGACTGAAATGTGGAAAAAAATTAGAGTTGCCGTATTACTCATCATTCTCCTGATCGTTGGTATGAATGCGTGGCGAGACATGAATCAAGATTGGACAAAACCAATTGTTGTACTGTTACATCCGATCAATGCTGATGGTCAAACTGCAACGGAACGCTACATTCAACAAATCTCAATCGATGATTTGGATGAAATGCGAAATTATTTACAGCTTCAGTCCAAAGAATTTAGAGGGCAACCGATTTCTTTCCATTTTCAACTTGGGCGTGAATTAAAAACATTACCACCCAAACCACCTGAAACAAGCAGCGCGCTAGATGCAATTTTATGGAGTTTAAAATTCCGCTTCTATGCATGGAAACAGCATGAAGGCGAGGATGGCTCACCATCTGTCACACTCTATTTAAATTATTATGATCCTAAATTGCAAAATAGTTTAAAACATTCAACCGCTTTAGAACGTGGTCGAATAGGTACGGTTAATTTATTTGCCTCGAAAAAGCAAAGTTCAAGTAATAAAGTGGTTTTAGTCCATGAGCTTTTACATACTTTTGGGGCGAAAGATAAATATGATCTTGTGACAGGGCAACCGATTAATCCAGTGGGATATGCAAATCCAGAGCAAAAGCCACTTTACCCACAAACTCGTGCTGAGATTATGGGAGGGTATATTCCATTATCAGCAACAAAGAGTAAAACACCTGATGGTTTGGAATATACGATGATTAGCCGTTTAACTGCTCAAGAAATGGGTTGGGTTAAATAGTTCGGGAAAACTTCTCAAAAATGTGGATAAGATTGAGTTTATCCACATCTCAGATGCATAACTTATACAGACAAAACATTGAATCAGATCAAAATTAAATAAATCAATAACAAGTAAGAGAACAAATATGCGTACTGTGGGAAATGATATTGTTCGTCATCAGCTTCATGAAAATCGTAAGTGGTATCTTTTACTCGGGGCTCTATTGGTCATCTTTGGTTTGGTTTTACTGGCTTCATTGGGGATGGCAACATTAACAGTTGTCGTCTTGTTTGGTGTCCTGATGATGATTGGTGGGGTGATTCATTTAATTGCTGCTTTTAAAATCTTTGATGGCGGCTTTCGTTGGCTTTGGGCATTGTTCGGAATACTGTATTTGATCGCTGGTTATTATGCGTTTAAATCTCCGATTACTACGGCTGTGGTGTTGACCAATCTGCTTGCGATAGCTTTATTAATTGGCGGTTTTATTCGAGTTTTTAATGCCTTTATGTTGAAACCGATGTCAGGTTGGGGGTGGACATTATTTTCGGGTTTACTGACTTTGGCGACAGGTGCAATTATTTTAGCTTCGCCTGATGCTCCGTTTTGGGTCTTAGGATTATTTCTTGGTGTAGATATTTTATTCCAAGGTGTCAATTATCTGACTTTTGCAGCAGCAATTAAGCAGATACCACCTGCAAGTCATTGATTATTTTTTAAATGAATAAAAATGCCCAATCAATAAATATGTTGGGCATTTTTGTTTTAGCCGTGAAAAATTTAAGTTTATTTAAAATTCAAGATTGCATTGTTTTGCTCAAGGCGCCACTTTATATTGACTTGAAATTGCAATACGATTCCACGTATTAATGACAATCGCAATCCATTCAATCGCCGTAATTTCGTCATCATTCAATACTTCTTTTGCGGCTGCATAGGCTTCATCAGGAAAATGCTGTTGTGCAATCAATGTGATTTCTTCAATCAAAACTAAGGCAGCACGTTCTTTATCTGAAAAATACTGACTTTCTCGCCACGCACTGATCAAAGCAATTCGATCTACAGACTCACCCGCCTTAATAGCATCTTGTGTATGCATGCGTACACAAAAAGAACATTGGTTAATTTGCGAAGCACGTAATTTTAACAGATGTGAGAAACCAAGATCTAAACCTGCTTGTTTCACTTTTTGCACGGATAAATTTTCAAGTTCAAGCACTGTTTTATACAGTTCAGGTGCGGTTTTACCGAGATTGACACGTGACATGGGATTTACACTTTCATTATTGGTAATGCTTTATTTTATCGCTAAAATTTTCAAACACTGTTTAGATTTTATAAAAATGATGAATAAAGCTTATAAAATTTCATTTACGCTTACTGCGATTGGCTCAATTTTATATTTTATGATCAATGAGTTAAAAGCAGATGGAATTCAAATAGATTCAGGAGTTAGCATTATTTTGGCAATAGTCGTAGCACTTTTGCTGTTCTTTATTTGGCTATATTTTCGTAGTGAGGATAAAAAAGTGAAACAAAAATAAGCAAATTATAAAAAGATATAAAATAAGCCAATTGATTGAAAAAATCATGTTAATAATAGGCTTAGACCAACAACTTACATGATGGAACATGACGACTTTTATCCTTGCTCCCGATTCATTTAAAGAAAGTATGACAGCTGAACAAGCTTGCTTGGCTATGCAACGTGGTATTGAAAAAGTTATACCTGATGCAAACATCATTCATGTACCGATGGCAGATGGTGGAGAAGGAACAGTTGATGCTTTGGTTTCTGCACGAAATGGGCGCAAAGTCTACATCGAAGTTTCAGGACCATTGATTCAGCAAAAAGTCCAAGCCTATTTCGGTCTGATTGAAAATGATCAAACGGCTGTGATCGAAATGGCACTTGCCAATGGTATTCATCTGATCGAAAAGTCGCAACGTAATCCATTACTCACTTCAACTTTGGGTACAGGAGAAATGATCAAAGCTGCATTGGACTTGGGTGTATCGAAAATCATTATTGGTTTGGGCGGTAGTGTCACCAATGATGCAGGCGCAGGAATGGCGCAGGCGTTAGGTGCAAAGTTTTTGGATGAGCATGGTCAATCCGTTGCATTGGGCGGTGGTCAGTTGCATCAGATTCAAAGCATTGATCTTTCGGAATTGGATGCCCGCTTAAAACAGGCTGAGATTATCATTGCGAGTGATGTGAATAATCCTTTGTGTGGCGAAAATGGTGCGTCTTATGTGTTTGCACCACAGAAAGGTGCAAGCACTGAAATGGTGAAAACCTTAGATCAAAACTTAAAGCATTTTGCTGATTTGGTTGAAGCAACTTTAAATATTGAAAAACAGAATATCGCAGGAGCAGGGGCAGCAGGTGGTTTGGGTTTCGGCTTAATGGCTTTTGCAGGTGCAAGTATTCGTTCAGGTGTGGAAATCGTGGTTGAAGAAACTCAGCTTGCTGAGAAAATTGCCCAATCAGATTATGTCTTTACAGGTGAGGGTGGCATAGATTTTCAGACTAAGTTTGGTAAAACCCCGTTTGGCGTGGCGCAAGTGGCGAAGCGTTTGAATAAACCTGTGATTGCTTTTGCTGGCTATGTCGGTGAAAGTTTTGAAGAGCTTTATGATGAGGGATTTACTGCGATTTTCGGTATTGTAGATGGGGCAAGTGATTTGCAAACGGCTTTAAAAAATGGTGAGAGGAATTTGGAAAGGTGCTGTGAGAGTGTGGTGAGAATGATGAGTATAGGCTAATACTCATCGTCTTCAGTTTTTATTATAAAATTCATCTAATTTAATATTTTGACAAAATGTAGATATTGGCCTTTTATTTTTTGGAATGACATCTTCAAGATTTTTAATATTTGCTAAAGCATTTTCTTTCGAGCTTAGTGCTTTATTAAGATGTGGATTATTACTGGCTACTTGATATTGTTGTAAACTAATGAGGTAGGTCGTACATATGTTTTTATTAATTCGCTCATGGTTACCTGACATAAGCTCGGCAGCGAGTTCTCTATGAAGTTGAACTCCTTTTTGGTTATTTTGAGTAAGAAATTGATCAAATTCTTTTTGGCTCAGAGTCTGAGAGTAAATTGAATTAGAAAATATGAATAAGAATATTGTGATCAGAAGATAACTTGTATTTGATTTAAATTTTTTCATTGCATGCATCCTATAAAATTTTTATTCATCATCCCAATAATAATCAGGTTTGATACTATATTTTTTGATGAGTAATTTGCTCACTGTTTCAAAGCGTTCATTGCCAAAACGACTAAGTAAGCCTATTGCTTCAGTATAATCAAATTGATGATCAAGAATATAACTTTCTCCAAAACGTAAAGAATACAGTCGAATTAAACAGCTCATTTTATCAAAGCGAATCAGATCAAAACTTGGATAAATATCAAAGTCATCATGCGGATACATCACGACCTCATTTTTATAATTATATTCTTGTTTAATAAACGGATTGAATTGAAGCCCATTTTCTTTATCAAAACCTTTGGGACGGATTAATTGATATTTACGATTGCCCTCAGTGTGGAAATTAAAAATTTGGTAAACAGTATTTTTCTTCATTTTAAGTTTTCTATTTGAACATCATTTTATGATTTGATTCTAAGCTGAAAATACATAATTCCGCCATAGCTCTGCTAAACTATACTCATCCACAACACGATGAGTAAACATGAGTTTAGCCAACCTGATCAATGAATTAAACCCTCAACAAAAACAAGCTGCTACAACTGAAACAAAACACAGTTTAGTACTTGCAGGGGCAGGTTGTGGCAAAACCAAAACCATCGTGGCACGAGCAGCGTACTTGATTGATCAAGGTGTGCCTGCCAATCAAATCCAAATTCTGACATTTACTCGTCGTTCAGCAAGTGAAATTGTCGCACGTGTGGAACTCGCTTTGGGCGATCAAGCCAAAGGTTTACGCGCTTCAACATTCCATACCTTTTGTATGTACCTCTTGCGCCGTGTGCCAAAAGCCTTTGGATTAGAACAATTTTCAATTATTGATCGTGATGATCAACTGATGTTATTCCGCTTAATCCGTGGCAAAGATGATAAGAAAAATCCAAATGCCTTACCCAAGCCACAACAGCTTTGCGATCTCTATTCATTCGCTCGCAATACCCGTCAAAAACTCAGTTTGGCTTTAGAAAAGCAATTGCCTGAATTTTTAGAATATAAAGATCAAATTGCCGAAATAATGAAAGAGTACGAAAGCCGAAAACGTACTCGTTATTTTCTAGATTATGACGATATTCTCGCTGTGGTGGCTTCAGGCTTGGCGCAATCAGAGGGCTTGACTGATTATGTGGCAGGTCTGTGTCAACACATGCTTGTAGATGAGATGCAAGACACTAATCCATTGCAATGGGCAATTCTAGAACCACTTAAAGACAAAACCTCATTGTTCTGTGTGGGGGATGATGCACAGTCGATTTATGGATTCCGTGGTGCGGACTTTGAAAATATTCACCATTTCAAAGATCGAGTGCCTGATGCAGAAATTTTTAAACTCGAAAAGAATTACCGTTCAACGCAAGAAATTTTAGATCTGTCCAATTGGTTACTCGATCAAAGCGAAATTCACTACGATAAAAAATTAGAAGCCTATCGTGGCGATGGCGTTAAGCCGAAAATGCACGTCTTTCCCAATGAGTTTGATGAAGCAAAATGGATTGCCATCGACATCAAAGAACGGCATTTGCTTGAAGCGGCTGCATGGAATGATCACATGGTCTTGGTACGCTCCGCTTTTGCGGCACGTCATATCGAGGCGGCATTTATCCAAGCCAATGTGCCATATCGTTTTATCGGTGGGATGAAATTGCTTGAAACAGCGCATGTGAAAGATTTACTGAGTTTATTGCGTGTGATTGCCAATCCAATGGATGATATTGCGTGGATGCGTTTTTTAACCCTATGGAATGGTGTCGGTGATGTTGGCGCAAGTAAGCTTGCACAGCAACTTTTACTCGAATCCGACTTAGATAAACTATTTGAGAAATTAGAAAAATTTGGGCGGATTCCTGACAATACTCTGCTGATTATGAAGCAAATGTCAGTACTCAAAACTGAAGTGGGAGCCTGTGTCAAACTCGGTGTCGAAGCCATTCTCAATCAACTCGAGGAAAATTATGCTAAGAAAGATTGGCATAAACGAGTGGGTGATTTTGATCTTGTGAAGCAACTCGCTTCTAAACATTCACAATTGAGTGAGTTTTTAGAAGAATATGTGCTTGATCCTGTTTCTATTTCTGAAATTGAACGTCAGTCACAAGATGATGTAGTGACGTTAATTACCATTCACTCCGCTAAAGGGACTGAGCAAAAAGTCTGTTATGTGGCAAATGTTTCAGCAGGGCAATATCCACACGCACGTGCACAAGGTAATTTTGATGAAGTGGAAGAAGAACGCCGTGTGTTGTATGTGGCACTGACTCGTGCGCAAAATGAGTTGATTTTGACCAAACAAAATTTAAGTTTTTGGGCAACTACTCAAACCGATGAAAAAGGTCGAAAAGTTGAAAGTTATTTTCTCAATGATTTAACTCGAAATTTATGCACCACGGAAACGCATTATCGTCAGCGTGAGCAAACGGTAAAAAGTGCTTTGATCGAACGAAAGCGGATTAATTTAGATTTTGGCATTGATCTGGATTAAACTATAGCGAAGATATTGTAGGTTTGATCATGAAAATTTTAGTACGTAACTTAGAGCGTTCAGTCACAGAAGCGGAATTGCTTGAATTGTTTAAACCTTTTGGTACGGTTGAGTCTGCTGTTGTGGTGATGGATGCAGAAACCAAGAAGTCGAAAGGCTTTGGCTTTGTGGAAATGCCCAATGGTCGTGAAGCGATTAAAGCGATCAAAGGCTTGAATACACTCAAAGTGAAAGGTGCGGGTATTCGTGTCAAAGCGGCAGAAGATAAGCCAAAAGCTTAATTGAGTATGGTGGCATAGAAAGGAGCATAGATTGCTCCTTTTTTTATTGGATAATGGAAAGCTGAATTGGATAACTACATTGCTAAATAATTTTACGATTATAGCACTGAGCTATTTTTAGTTTGAATTCATCAATAAATTATTGTGAATTTGTTCCAATAAAGATTAAGCTAAGTGTGTAATAAATGCCAAAATCCTAGGAAATAATCATGTCACGTGTAGCCCGCTTTCATGCAGACCGTACCAATCAAAAACTCTATTTTGCTCGCCTTTCTTGTATGCAAGCAGAGCAGAGTGAAAATGTACAACAAGCGCAGGCGCACCGTGAAGCAGCAGTTTTTCATTTACATGGAGGGGTCTTAGCATTTTTACAAGAATTGGTACGTTATTATCGTTTAAATGATCTTGCTCCGACACTCAAATCAATTGAAGAAAATATGGCGGCAAAAGGGCAAGTTTCACCAGAAGTTGTAGTGATGCAACAGCTTGCAAAAAGTGGTTTTATTGCGGAATTAAAAAGAGCTTATCGTCTGTGCCAATATGCACCTGAGCCAAGTGCACCTGAACCAGAAGATGAAACATCTTCAAATTTGATTATTAAAGTTACTCAAACACCACAAGCATGGTTGCCTGATACTAAGATTTTAAGAGAATGGCATCGAGATTTAACTCACCTCATTGATGGTTTTCGTAATGAAATGGTGGAATTCTGATTAAATTGATCAGATTGACTTGAAATTTTGTTTTGAATGACTATATAAAATGCTTACAAGATGCAAAATGCATTCAGTATTTTGCCCCATGTTGTGCATGGAGGGTTTATGTCTATTGAACAGTTAAAAGAGTTATTTGGGAATCAAGAAGCGATATTGGAGTTGGTACAACTCGAAGGTGGAGAGTTGGCACTTCGTAATGCAGGTTCTGAAAAAGAGCCATTGGTTACGATTCAGTTTAATGATGAAGTGAAAGCATTGTTAGGAGATCAAACGCCTGCAATTGCACAACAAATGATTCAAGCAGCTTTGTTTGCATTGCTAGAGAAGCAGTCTGATGAGTGGCATGCAGAAGTTGTGGATGAACAACCGAAATTTATGAGTTAATTTTTTTTGAATTCATACACATTAAAAAACGCACTTTGAAGTGCGTTTTTTTGTGCTTATTCAAAGAATCATCAATGTGTTGGTTGATGATGGTGGGCAATTTGGATTTGATTCAAAATATGATTGCTCATATTTTTTGCCATTTCCTCTTTGGCATAATAGACGTCACCAATGTCATCTTTACGAATCACTTCGGCTTCTTCTTTATTCTCAGCACAAACAAGCACTTGAATCTGCGGATTGAGTAATTTTGCAGTATCGACAATTTTATGAATATCGACAATGTCCATCGGTGAAATGACCAATAGGCGCGCATGTTGAATATGCGCTTGAATCAGTACACTCGGTTCAGTTGCACGACCAGAAACCGCAGCTATGCCTTTTTCACGTAGATTTTCAACAATTTCACGATTTTCTTCTGCAATAACAACTTTAATCCCTTCATCCATTAGGGTTTTGGTGATACGACGTCCAACTTCACCATGACCCACAATCACGACTTGATCACGTAAATAGTCTTGATCAACCTCATCAGGGAGCATGGCTAAAGGGTCACCACTACGTTCTAATAAACGCGCCAAATGTGAACGTTCACGAATCCAATTTTGTACAGGTTCAATCGCAGAGAATAAAAATGAGTTGAGCGTAATTGAAAATAAAGCACCTGCTAAGATTAAGTTCTGTGCTTCAGGTGTGAGTAAACCTAAAGATAAACCTAATGTTGCTAGGATGAATGAGAACTCTCCAATCTGTGCCAAACTTGCACCCACTGTTAGTGCTGTATTAATTGGATAACGGAAGAACAATACCAATGCCATTGCTGCAATGGTTTTACCAATCATAATGATGGCAATAACAGCAAGGATGTGAAGCGGTTGTTCCACAATGATACGTGGGTCGAACAGCATTCCGACAGAAACGAAGAATAAAATTGAGAAAATTTCACGTAATGGAAGCGTTTCTTCTTCTGCACGATGGCTAAAGTCTGATTCTTTGACGACCATTCCAGCAAAGAACGCACCAAGTGCCATAGAAACGCCAAAGATCGCGTATGAGCCATAGGCAATTGAAACTGCTGCTGCAACGACAGTCAGGGTAAAAAGCTCTCTGGACCCCAAACGAGCAACATATTGCATGATCATTGGAACGAGGCGTTTGCCAATAATCAGCATAAAAGCAATAAAGCCTGTGACTTTGAGTAGAGTAATCCCAAGCGTTAGCCAAATATTTTCATCTGCTGCATGACCTTCTGGTGCATGACCACCCAATAAAACGGCTGTTGCTGGAAGTAGAACCAAAACCAAAACCATGGCAAGGTCTTCAACCAAAAGCCAGCCGACAGCAATTTTACCATTGACTGAGTCCAATAAACCTTTATCACCTAAGGCTTTAAGCAATACGACAGTACTTGCACAAGACAAGCTTAGACCAAATACCAGAGCTGAACCCCAACCCCAACCCCAAAAATGCGAGACAATCATGCCTAAACAGGTGGCGACTGTAATTTGTAGAATTGCACCTGGGAGGGCGATTTTACGAACTTGCATTAGATCATTGAGAGAAAAATGCATCCCCACGCCAAACATCAGAAACATTACACCGAGTTCAGCAAGTTGATTGGCAAGCGCAATATCTGCAACAACGCCAGGCGTGTTGGGGCTAATGATAATCCCTGCAATTAAATACCCGATCAAAGCAGGTAGACGTAACCGAGCAGCGATATAGCCAAAAATAAGGGCAATACCAAAACCAACTGCAAGTAAAATGATCAAATCTACATCATGAGGCACAAAAAACTCCTTAAATATTGAGGAGAAATCATTCAAAAAATCATTTCTAGAAGAGTAACTTAGTTAAAAGTCATATTGGAAAAGCACAAAGAGTGCCAAATATGCCGATAATTTTACCAATTTGAAGAAAAAAAAGGCAAAAAAAACGACCCAAGTGGGTCGTATTTTTTCAGAAAACTAAAATTATTTAATTTTAGCTTCTTTGAAAACTACGTGTTGACGGATTTTTGGATCAAATTTTTTGATTTCCATTTTTTCCGGCATAGTACGTTTGTTCTTAGTAGTGGTATAGAAATAACCTGTACCAGCAGTAGAAACTAGGCGAATTTTATCACGCATGGTTCAGACTCCTTAGATTTTTTGACCTTGAGCACGTAGGTCAGCAACAACCTTTTCAATGCCCAATTTGTCGATAATACGCATACCTTTAGTGGTTAAACGAAGACGTACAAAACGTTTTTCGCTTTCTAACCAGAAACGGTGGTGATGCAGGTTCGGCTCGAACCGGCGTTTAGTTTTGTTGTTGGCGTGTGAGACGTTGTTACCAACGACTGGACGCTTGCCGGTAACTTGGCAAACCTTAGACATGGTGTAACTCCATTGATTTAGCCAACAGCAAATCTGTATGGCCAGTCAAAATAAAACGGATTGAATTCATTCAAGGGGCGTTTTATACCAAAATTCCGCTTAAAAGACAAGCGGAATTCGTCAAAACGCAACATGATCTATTGTGATAGATCATGCCTTGATCAGTTAGCGTAAGAAAGTTTTCTCTAAAATCTTATTTAGAGGTTTATCGTACGGCGGTAAGATGAATTTTAAGCTAAATAGCTTTGGAATAGACATCACTGAACGCTCATGCGACAAACCGAAGAATCCTTCAGGGCCATGATATTTGCCCATACCTGATGCACCAACGCCACCAAAAGGAAGATCGTCTTGTGCGACATGGGTAAGCACGGCATTTTGACCGAAATGCCCAGAATGGGTACGTTGCGAAACGTAATCTGCACGGGCATTGTCAAAGTCGAAATAGTATAAAGCAAGTGGACGTGGTCTGCCATTAATAAAGTCAATTACATCGTCTATTTGATCATATTCCATGATTGGAAGTACTGGGCCAAAGATTTCATTTTTCATGATGTCCATGGTTGGTAGTACGCCAGACAGGAATGTAGGTGCGATTTTGCGGACTGAGCTTAGATCTTCATTTTTAGGATTAATTTCAATGATGTCTGCACCTTGTTGACGAGCATCTTCTAAATAACCTTGGATACGATTGTATTGTTTATCATTGATAATACTGGTGTAGTCTTGATTATCACGAATAGAAGGGTACATCGAAGTTGCAGCTTGTCTAAAGTTTTCAATGAATTCTTTGGTTTTTCCCTTAGGCAGGAACATATAGTCAGGTGCAACACAAGTTTGACCTGAGTTCCATAATTTACCAAAGGCAATACGTTCAGCCACCAGCTTTAAATCACTGGATGGATGTACGATTACAGGTGATTTTCCACCTAACTCAAGGATAACTGGGACTAAATTCTCAGCCGCAGCAGACATGACGGTTTTACCGACATTGGTTGAACCTGTAAAAATGATTTTATCAAATGCTAAGTGTGAGAATGCATCTGAAATTGCGCCACCACCATTGATCACAGCAACCAATTCTTGCGGAAATGCTTCAGATAACGCATTTTCAAGTACATGACCAAAGTTTGCTGATGAGCTTGAAATTTTAAGCATGGCATGGTTGCCCGCTGCCAATGCACAAATTAAAGGGCCAACCGAAAGAATTAATGGATAATTCCATGGTGCAATAATCCCGATTACACCTAAAGGTTGGTACTGCACCCAAGCTTTTGCAGGTTGATGTAACATAGAAACATGGCGTTTAGATGGTTTCATCCAAGTGCTTAAATGCTTGCTATAATATTTAATTTGCTCTAAACATGTAAGTAACTCTCCAATTTTGGTTTCACTGATAGAGCGATTGCCATAATCTTGATTAATTGCATCTGCCAATTGATCTTGATATTTTACGAGAACCTTCTTTAAACGTGCTAAACGTTCAATACGTTCTTTCGCTGTTGGCACTGGATGACGTTGATAAGCAATTTTCTGTTGTTCAAGAATGTCATGCATGTGTTGAACTTCAGGTGAATAAGGCGTCATTGAATTTGTTTTTGTTTGACTGTTCATGGTAAGTACCATTTATGGATCGATTAATATAATATATTTTTTAGAGTAAATACTCTAAATAGTCAAGTCACTTTATGTTAGCAAGTGCTAACGGTTAAACATGGTAATAGGATGTCAAGTTCCAAAACTTTGAAAACGAAAGACCGAATTTTGCAGATTAGCCTGCAACTTTTTAATGAGCGTGGCGAGCGTTCGGTGACGACAAACCATATTGCGGCTGAGCTTGGGATCAGCCCTGGGAACTTGTATTACCATTTTCGGAATAAGCAAGAAATCATCAAGGAGTTGATGGAGCAGTACCAAAAAGAAACTTTGAACATGCTTTCATTACCCGATGACCGTGCAGTCAATGCAAATGACAAAATTCGTTATTTTCAAGTTTTGAGCAGTCAGCTATGGGAATATCGTTTTCTACATCGTGATGTATATCATTTGATTGAAAATAATGAAGATTTTAGAAAAATTTACCCACGTTTTGCGGGTAAAGTGATGCAACAAGGGCAGAAAATTTATCATGCCTTTGTGGAAGCAGGCTTGATGCAAATGACGCCTTCTGAAATCGAAGCATTAATCATCAATATTTGGATCGTCCTAACCAACTGGACGAACTTCTTATATATGTCGGGTCATCTCAGCGATTCAAACCATTTGGATGAAAAATGGATTTGGCAAGCTTTACGTCAAATGGTGTTCTTGGAAGGACCTTATTTGCGTGGTGAAAGTCGTGAGACTTATGAACGCTTACTCGAAAGTTTTGGTTCTTCTGAATTATTTGCCAGTTTATCTGCGACAAAGCACGATTGATGTTGAAACGAGATTGAAAGCTAGCGAAAAAGCGTTAGAATATTCGGCTGTTTTTAAAATTAATTTATATAAGTGATACCCATTAACATGAACATGACTACTGCCAACACAGCACGTCTGCTGATTACTTGTGAAGACAAGCCCGGCATCGTGCAAGCTGTATCGAGCTTTTTGTATCATCAAGGCGCGAACATCACTGCGCTTGATCAATACGCGACTGAAGCTCAGGGCGGGCGTTATTTCATGCGTGTTGAGTTTGAATTGGATCATTTACAAAGTCGTCGTGAAAGTTTACTTCAAACGTTTGCGGCGAATGTTGCTGAACGTTATGAAATGCAATGGCGTTTGGCTTTGGTCAGTGATGTGAAAAAAGTCGGGATCTTGGTGTCGAAAGTTGACCATGCATTGCTTGAGCTACTGTGGCGTCATGCACGTGGTGGTTTACCTTGCGAAATTACCAAAGTAGTTTCGAATCATCCTGATCTTAAAGAAGCCGTGGAAAACTTTGGTATTCCATTTGAAGTTGTACCTGTAAATAAAGAAAATAAGCGTGAAGCTTACGCTAAAATTGATGAATTGATGCAGGGCAATGATTTACTCGTGCTTGCTCGTTATATGCAGATTCTAGATGAAGAATTTGTACAAAAATGGGAAATGAAGATTATCAATATTCATCACTCATTCTTGCCTGCATTTGTAGGTGCAAATCCATATAAACAAGCACATGAGAAAGGTGTGAAATTGATTGGTGCGACAGCGCATTATGTGACTGCTGATCTCGATCAAGGTCCAATCATTGAACAAGATGTGGAACGTGTGAGTCATGATTTTACAGTCGATCAATTACGTGAATTAGGTCAAGATGTAGAGCGTAATGTATTGGCAAGAGCAGTGAAATGGCATTTGGAAGATCGTATTATTGTTGATGGTAATAAAACTGTGGTATTTCAATAATATGTGAATATTCATGAAATTCAGATAAAAAAAAGGATGCTTTAGGCATCCTTTTTTTACTTTTTTATTTGGAAAATCGATTAAAAGCAACCAAAAAGTAGTTGCAAATGAAAACACTTCTCATTTATCATTGCGCTACTTTAATTGTTCTATCCGATGAGCTTCATCTATAAATCAATTTGATGATTTAAATTCAATGATTTTAGATGGCTTAATTTTAGGTATTTAGATTCTTATGAGTCAGTCTTCCACAGCACCACTTCAAACGCCACCACCGATGAAGAAAAAAGTTATTGCTGCAATTTTAGCAGTGATTGTCGGGCACACAGGTGTGTTGTGGGCTGTCAGTCAGATGAAAACACCTGAGTTACCTCAAATTAAAAAAGAACCGTTAAAAGTCAAATTTGTAAAAATTAAAGAGCCGCCAAAGCCAAAAGAACCACCGAAACCAAAAGAGCCGCCGAAACCTAAACAAGTTAAAATTGTTGAAAAAGAATTGCCTCCACCACCAAAGAAAGTGGAAAAAATTAAGGAAGTGAAAAAAGCTGATACGGTAAAAGTGGTTGAAAAACCAGTGAATGTTAAACCGGCACCAGTGATCTCGACAACAGTTACGCCGACACCTACGCCAAAACCTTTACCGAAGCCTGAACCTGTACCTGAGCCAAAACCTGAGCCTGCACCAGCACCGAAAGCTGATCCTGCGCCACCAGCACCTAAAACTGTATCGATTGGTGCAGGGGTACAATGGAGTTTATCGCCAAAATTTAAGTTTCAAAATGGTGAGATTCCTGCGGGTGGGTGCCGTGTTGTGATTTCGATTAAAGCGAATGAAAAAGGTAAAGTGACTAGTGCAAATGTAATAAACTCAAGCTGTGGTTCTGAAATGGCGAGTAGAATTTCAAATGCTGTACGCAATGCAAGATTTAAACCTTATAAAGAAAATGGTATCGCTTATCCAATTAGCGCTGAGCAACCATTTGATTTAGCACCGACAAAATAATAGGAGTTCCAGATGAACTTTTCAGTTTATTGGCAACATGCTGATGCGATCAGTAAAACACTGTATTTCGTATTATTGGCAATGTCTATTGCAACTTGGACGGTGTTCATTTTGCGTATTTTAGGCACACGCCAATTAAAACAAGTGGCGCAAGCACAACTTGCGCAAGCACTGCAATCATTAAAAGCAAAACTTGCTCCTTTGGGTTTTGATCAACGTAAAGCAGTTGCAGAACAAGCTTTGCTTCGTCAAATCAATGTGGAAAAAGCCAATGCTGAAAAAGGTGTTTCAGTTTTAGGTACGATTGCATCACTTGCACCATTCGTTGGTTTATTCGGTACAGTGTGGGGGATTTTCCATGCACTTGTTGCAGTGGGTAAAAGTGGTCAAGCAGGTTTAGCGCAAGTGGCAACACCTGTAGGTGAAGCGCTGATCATGACAGGTCTCGGTCTTGCTGTGGCGATTCCTGCAGTATTGGCATATAACATCTGTGTGCGTTTTAACCGTACATTATCTAACGAATTGCAAGATCAAGCACATGGCTTATTGATTGATACCATGTTGCAGCAAGATTCTTCAACTCAAAAAGTTGAAGTTGAATCAAGTAATAAAGGTTTAGTTGGAGGTCAAGCTTAATGGCTTTTCAATTGGGAGAAGACAACGATTCTGGCATGAATGAGATGAATCTCATTCCGCTGATCGATATTATGTTGGTATTGATGATCATCTTTTTGGTGACAGCAACCGTTGCTAACCCATCGATACCATTAACATTACCAAAAACCACTGCTGAAATTCAGACACCACCACCTGAAGCGATTACGATTAGTATTAATCAACAAGGTGAAGTGGCTTGGAATGATCAAATCATTAGTTTAGATGAGTTATCGACTCGTTTTAATGAGGAAGGTCAAAAGCCTGTGAAGCCTGCTGTACAGCTTCGTGCAGACAAAGAGTCGCGTTATGACACGGTGGCACAAGTAATGTCACGTGCCAGTGAAGCGGGTCTAAATGATCTTGCTTTTATGAGTGATAACTAATAATTTAATTCAGTAAATATGTCTGAATAAAAAAACCTCCTAGATCATTCAGGAGGTTTTTTTGTGTTTATTCATAATGAAAATTAGTCTTTAAGTAAATCCTTAAACTGACTATGTAATTTTAAAAGTTTCGGCGGAATGGCAAAGTTACAGTAGCCTTGTGCAGGATTCTTCGCAAAATAGTTCTGATGATATTCTTCAGCAGGGTAGAAGGTTGGAACAGGGCTGAGTTCAGTCACAATATCTAAATTCTCAGCTTTTAGTTTTTCAATGAATTGTTCAGCTTCTAATTTTTGTTGTTCATCAAAATAGTAAATCACAGAGCGATATTGGGTTCCGATGTCATTGCCTTGACGGTTGAGTGTTGTTGGATCATGAATGGCAAAAAATATAGTGAGCAATTGTTGATAATTGATTAGTTGTTCGTCAAAACTAATTAAAATGACTTCTGCATGGTTGGTATCTCCATTACAAATTGCTTCATAGGTCGGATCAATAGTGTGCCCACCTGCATAGCCACTAACGACTTGTGTGATGCCTTTGAGTTGTAAAAATACAGCTTCGGTACACCAGAAACAGCCACCGCCGAATAAAGCCTGTTGCATGAAAATATTCCTTTTATTTTGCAGTTATGCAATTCATTTATAGAATAATCATAACGTGAAACTGACGCTTTTGTCATATCACTTTTTTAGAAAAACTATACAAGCTTTAGACCTATCATTTAGAGGTGATGCTTAAATGATTTGGGTTTGATTCACGTGCGGAATATATTTTGTCATGAATCTTATGGATTCAAAGGCATTCTCTATGTGGAATGCCGATGAAATGGAACAGTATCTAGACTTATTCGTCGTCTAATAAGTCCATTTGTTTTGCAATTTGATACAGATTGTTTGAACGGTTGCCTGTACGACAGAACATCAATACAGGTTTAGGTAGTTCATTGTAGTGATTTGCAAAAGCTCTGACATCAATTTCAGTAATTTGACCTGCAACAACAGGTTGATACACATAGTCTAAGCCTGCCGCACGAGCAGCTTCTTCAATCTGAGCACTGGTCGGTTGTTCTGGACCACCTTCCATATCTGGACGGTTATTGATCACAGAATTGAAGCCTTTTTCAAGTACTTGTTCAATATGTTCTGGACCTATTTGACCTGCAAAGCCAACATTTTCACTCATTTTGTCACTCCTATATTATTTCGGAACAGTTATGCTATATATAATAGCATTAAGCTGAAATGTGAGCTTAAACAACAAAAGATTTATAAAAGAATTATCTCAAAAGATAACGCAATGGAGTGTGTATGTACGCGTATACAGTTGAGCCACTGTATGTACCGATTGGGCAGGAAGTCATTGCTGCGGATTTTTACCGACCCAAGAATGTCAAAAAGCCTGCTGTGATTATCATGGCACATGGTTTTGCAGCCCTAAGACAATTTAAATTGATTCCTTTTGCACAGAAATTTGCCCAAGCAGGTTATGCCGTTGTGCTATTCGATTACCGGTTTTGGGGTGGAAGTACAGGTTTTCCAAGAGAAATCGTTTCTTTGAAAGATCAAATGGAGGACTGGAAAATGGTGGTGAATTATGTTGCCACACAAAAGAAAATCAATACTAAAAAAATGGTCCTTTGGGGAACCTCATTAAGTGCAGGTTATGTGCTTACACTTGCTAGTGAATTAAAAAATGTCCAAGCCATTATGGTGCAAGTGCCATTTGTAGATGGTGCTGAAACCGCAAAATTATTTCCGATTCAGCAATTGCCTAAAGCATTGAAAATATCCAGTCAGGATTATATGGGTGCAAAGGTTGGGATGCAGATCAGGACTTTGCCCGTGGTGCATCCTTTTGATTTGTCTTTTATTCCAACGAAAGACGGTTATAACGGTTATATGTCGATCGTCAACCCTGATTATTTCTGGAGTGGGGAAGTTCCAGCACGGGTATTTTTTAATTTAATCAGGTTTAGACCAATCCAAACTGTACGTAGCATCAATATTCCAGTGCTGTTTATTGCAGCGAAAAAAGACAGTTTTATTCCGATTGAATCCAGTCGAGAAACGGCAACCAATATTGCACCTTTTGTACAATATCATGAGTGGAATATGGCGCATTTTGATATTTATCATGGCAAATGGTTGGAAAAAGCAATTTTGACCCAATTAGAATTCTTACATCAACATATTGGAGTGAGCTAGATGATTATTGTATGCCCGTCATGTGGTGCGAAAAACCGTGTACCTGAAGATAAGTTAACTGCACAACCGACTTGTGGTCAATGTCATCAAAATCTCGTGCCATTGGCGCCAATTGAACTCAATGAGCAAAATTTTAGTAACTTTGTCAGCAATAGTGACTTACCGATCATTATTGATTTATGGGCTGACTGGTGTGGTCCGTGTAAAATGATGGCGCCACATTTTGCTGAGGTAGCAAAAACTAATCCGAATGTTGTTTTTGCAAAAATTGATACTGAGGCGAATCCGCGTTTAAGCAGTGCTTTCAATATTCGCAGTATTCCAACCCTAGTTTTAATGAATAAAACCACGGAAGTTGCTAGAATAAGTGGTGCGCTACGTGCTAACCAATTGCAAGAATGGTTAGATCAACAATTGAATGCCCTTAAATAATCGCTCATAAAATTTTATGAACTCGGAGTTATTGTGTCAGATTCTCATGTAAAACCTGAAGGTACACTATCTTTACAAACTATTGCTATGCCAGCAGATACAAACTGGAGTGGTGATGTTTTTGGTGGTTGGATCGTTTCACAAATGGATTTGGCTGGTGCAATTCATGCAGAACGTTTTAGTAAAGGACGTTGTGCAACCATTTCAATTAATCAAATGACGTTTTTAGTCCCTGTGAAAGTGGGTGATGTGATTAGTTGTTATACCAAGATTTTGAAAGTGGGCAATACCTCGATTCAAATGCAGATTGAAGTTTGGGATAGCCATGACAGTTCTCGTGAAGCAAAACGTGTGACAGCAGGTGTATTTACTTTTGTTGCTGTTGATGTAGCGGGGAATAAGCGTCAGATTCCTGAAGATGTGAAGCAGAAGTTTTTAAGTACTCAAAGTGCTTAATTGATTTGCTTAAGTAATTGATGTTACGCATTTGAAAAATAAAGTACTCATTTTTCAAATTATATTAATTCTCCTTGACGGAGTCTTACATCAATTATTTAGAATTACGGATTAGCCTGCGGCTCGAGGCACTTTTGTTTCGGCAAAATGAGCAGTTAAACTGCGCAAGGAAACCATCTTGCGAAGCTTCGCTTCTCACCGCAGAACTCGTCAGCTTCCGTCAAAATATTGAATATATCTCAGAAACATTTATGGTCAGAAGTAGTCTTGCCTCAGACAAATGCGGATGACGTTATCGCGTATCCAATTTTATCGAGATGCAAAAGATGTTTTTATGTTACTGCGTAACATCAGTTAAGTAAGCTAAAAAATCCCAAACTGAGTTTGGGATTTTTTATTGGGAATTAAGAATAAAAAATCCTTAAAACATCGTGTTGGTATTTGCAGCTTGTTCAGGAACTGCTTGTTGTACATCCCAATGTTCAACAATTTTGCCATTTTCAACTCTAAAAATATCGACAATCGCCACACCACGATCTTGTGCATTTTGAGTTGAATGTACATGTAAGAATACTAAGTCACCTTCAGCGACAGCACGTTTAATGACACTTTTTGCTTCAGGATTTTCTTTAAAATGTCCTGTGAAGTAGTCAACAAAAGGTGCTTTACCATCAGGTACATGTGGATTGTGCTGAATATATTGATCGCCAATATAACGATCTGCATAGGCTTTGACTTGATGCTTTTGGAAAACACCTTCGTAGAAATCGACTACAATTTTCTTATTCTGCGTCGCTTGTTGATTGGCTGAAATTGCATTAAGCGTATTGTCCGTTACTGCTGCAACAGCTTTATTGGGATTTTGACTACATGCTGTAAGCAGTAAAAGTGGGCTAAGGATTAAACCTAATCCAATGATTTTCTTTGATTGAAAGGCTGACATGATTATTCTCAAGATGATGTTAGATTCTACACCATCTTGAAGCTTAACACTGAATGAAAATAGTGAATATTCGTCATTCATTTGCAGGGATTTAGTAATTTTTCAACTTACTTAAAAGTAAGTTTTATTTACATTTATTGGTTTTTCAGTTACTTGTTTTTGAGGTGCGATTTAGACACCCATGCCCAAAGCATTTCTGCTTCAATCGGTTGTTGTCCTGAATCATCCGTCACAACGACTGAAACTAGGGTTTCACCTTTTTCTGTTTCTTGCATAAGTTTGCGTTGTTCATCAGTCAGTGTCGCAACAGCGGTTAAACCACCTTTTGATGGGCGTTTAAAATTGATTTGCATGCTTTTAATCAAAACAATACATGAGTCTGGAATATTCATTCCTGTGACAAAACCCGTTGCGGTTTCAGTGACTAATGCCATGGCACAGGCATGTACTTGTCCAATATGGTTTTGTACATTGCGGTTGTTTTCAATTCGTACTTCTACACGAGAAGGTGTGACTTCTACATAACGAAGTTTGGCTGTGCCAACCATCGGGACAACTCGACCAAAGGCTTTACTGAGAACAGTACTTTGGATTCCTTTCGGAAGTTTTGAAGTGGCTTTTACCAGTTTGGATAAGCGATTGGTCTGAGTCATATGTCACCCTGTAAACATCGTTAAAGACTTAGTCTTTAAAGTTATTGAATTGGAGTGGGACACCGAATTGTTGTTCTTTTAAAAATGCCATAACTTGCTGTAAAGTATCGCGCTTTTTATCAGTTACACGAATCTTGTCACCTTGGATAGAAGATTGCACTTTGATGCCACTTTCTTTAATGGCTTTATTAATTTTTTTTGCGGTATCTGAGTCAAGTCCATCTTTAAGTTTGATTACTTGAATGATGTTTTTACCAGAAGCCGTCATTTTTTGTGGGTCTAAAGCTTGAATATCAATTTTACGTTTGAAAAAGTGATTTTCGAGCATGCTATAGACTTGCTCACATTGGAAATCGCTTTCCGTAGAAATTTTAATTTCCTTATTTTTTTCATTAATATCAATAGAAACATCTTGTCCACGGAAGTCAAAACGAGTCGCAATCTCTTTTTGCGTGTTTTGTACCGCATGATTTACTTCAAAAATTTCCAATTCAGATACAATATCGAAAGAAGGCATAGTTAGACCTTTGCAAATAGAAAGAATATCTGAGATGCTAGGGATGTTTTCTTCATTTGCCAAGTGTTGTTTACATCAAAGGAGTGCGCAATGATCCGTAAAATCGAAATTACAACATTTGAGTTCCCAGAAAATGCAGTAATCTGGGATGTTCGTGACAATAAAGCGTTTGCTGAAAGCCATGTAAAAGGAGCTGTGAATCAGCCGATAGATGGTTTAACTGCAGATAGCTTGACTCAAGTGGGGTCGGATCAGTCAATTTACATTTTATGTGGCGGCGGCAGTAAAGCACCGCGTGCAGCTGAAAAACTAGAGGGTTTTGACAGTTCGCGTGATTATGTTGTTTTGATGGGAGGCACACGTGCAGCACGTGATGCTGGTTTGCCATTGGAACAAGGTGCATAAAAAGAAGCGCCGAAAGGCGCTTTTTTATGGGTAACAATTTGGCATTATTCACTTGGTTTAAAATAAGGCTTCTTCGGTTTTACTTTCTTTTGAAAGCGTTTAGGACTGAGTTTTTGTAATAAATCATTTGGAATTGGGCAAGCTTCGCCTAAAACTAAAGAAGCTAAAACTTCACTACATAAGGGCGCAAATAAGAAACCTTTAGAACCTAGCCCAGAAAATGTATAGATTTCATGCTCTTCTTCGACTTTTCCAAGCAATGGAAAATAATCCAAACTTTGCGCACGCACCGAAGCACGACCTTGCCACTCATTCACATTTGCTAGGTTTTCAGCGTATTGTGGAAAAACACTGTGGATAAGATCATAGTTATGCACATGGTCTTCAAGCAATACTTCTGTATCATCACGATTTGGATAAAATGACGCACCTAAAATTAAATGCTGATCATCCAATTGCATGCAATAACCACCATAGCTATAAGCATGTTGTTGATCTAAAACATGATCTGGGTTATTCACCCAACTGACCTGTCCACGAATGGGTTTTAATACTGGAAAGTATTCAAAGAATTTTTTGCTTTCTTTGGCACAGCAGACAATCACATGATCAAATGAGCCTAAAGCATCTTGTTCATGATTGAAAATTCGTAATTGAGCATTTTCAAGTTGTTCAATCTTCTCAATTTCAGCATGTTGAAATTCAATTAACGCATGTTCAAGGATTTGATCTTTGAGTTGATGTGGATAAATAGAGCCTGCTTGAGTCAGTTGTAAACTTGAAAAAGTACTTTGAATATCTAATTCATTTTCCGTCTGTGCTTTGAGTAGACCTTGCGGATACTGATCAGCTAAACCCAATAATTCTTCAGGATTTTTTTGTGCCAATTGATTGACTGAAATGGGGCGAAAAGCTTTGAAATTTTGATAATGGTTTAACGCATGTTGCCATGCCAAAGTCATTAAATGCTCAGAACTTTGTTCAATTGGACTGAGTTTTGGATTGAGTAGGGCAAGCGGGTTACCAGATGCCCCTGATAATGGCGCTGATTGGTCGTAAATGGTGACTTTATGCCCACGTTGAGCCAATGCCCATGCACAACTCAATCCTGCGATTCCTGCGCCAATAATCGCAATTTGACTTTGTTTAGAATTATTCTGAATGTCAGTATTATTTAAAGTTTTTTTTTGAGCTGTGGCTAAATCAATTTGCTGATGATTATGTTGCTCAATTTGCGTATTTTCAGATTCGATTGCGTTATTTTCTTCAACACTTAAATTGGCAATATCTGGCGCATTCCAAACAGCTTTGAGCATTTCACGTTTATGTCCAAAACCACGTGGACGTGAAATAGATATACCATGTTGCTTTAAACCACGTTTAAGCACACCTGCAACACTAAACGATGCGAATGTAGTTCCAAGATCAGATAAACGCACAATATTATTTAAAACATTTTCTTCCCACATGTCAGGATTACAAGATGGGGCAAAACCATCTAAAAACCATGCATTCACAGGCGCTGTTTTGGGAATGATCGGGAAAACATCATGTGCATCGCCTAACCATAAATCAATGGAAAAGCGCTCTTTGGGAAAACTTAAGCGGTGACAACCTGCAATAGCTAAAGGATATTGCTCAATCAGTTGATCTGCTAAGGGTTTGAGTTCAGCCCATACATTTAAGGCGCGGATCAAATCCTCTTTAGATAGTGGAAATTTTTCTACACTGATGGCATGTAAATGGCTTTGGTTACTCGGTCGGACTTGTTGCCAAAGTTGCCACAGTGCAAGGATATTTAAACCTGTACCAAAACCTGTTTCTCCCACGCTGAAATATTCAAAATCGTTTAAAGCTGCAAGGCGAGTTTCAAGGTCATTACCATTCAAAAAAACATGTCGGGTTTCGAGTAGTCCATTGTCTTTGGAAAAATAGACATCACCAAATTGTTTAGAAATTGGAACTTCAATTCCATCAACACATTGCCAATCTAAATCGGCTGTTTGAATGGCTTGTGACAACTTAAATTACCTTTTGAGCTTTGAGAGAAGTGAATAAAACAGAGGGGATGAAGTCAGTGGCTTACCACTGACGACGACGTTTGGTATAGATATAACTTGCGATTAAAAAACCGAGTAGTACACCAACAGCAATGGTAGCTGCGCCGTATAGAAACATTTGCGCACTTTGTTCACTTTGTAAAACCTGAACTTGTACACCAAGATTGTCATTTTTCAATTGTAATTCTTGGTTTTGGGATAAAGCTTCTAAATTGGCTTTTTCAAGTTGTTGTAAGCGAGTCGCTTGGTCTTTTACCAGTGCTTTCACATTGGCTTCTTGAGATGCTTTTTCTTTGGCAATCTGTTCAGCAGTTAAAGGCTTATTTTCTTGTGTCTGAGTTTGTGTTTGATTTGCATGCGCACCCGCTACCGCAGGGATAATACTCGGTTTTTGAGCGGCAACAGGTGGGTTCGCCTGAGGTGGAGGCGTTGCAGTCGTTGCTTGAGTTGTTTGTGGGCTGGTTTGATTTGGTTCAGCCCATGCAACAGCAGGTAAAAGTAGAGAAGTACTTAATGTTAGGCTCAATAAGCTTTGGACGACAACGCGCATTCTATTATCCCTTAGGCAATGCTTTATTGAATGGTTTAACATCAATATGGCTATAAATGCCTTCTTTAAGGAAAGGTTCTTCTTGTAGCCAAGCATCTAATTCTTCACGGCTATCAAAATCGAGAATCAAAGTACTGCCATAAAAACCCGCTTGTGGGTTTTCACGATCTTTCGGCATCGCACCTGCAACAATTACACGACCTTCAGCATCTAACTTTTCTAAACGTGCTAAATGTTGAGGGCGAGTTGCAAGACGTTTTTCTACTGTACCTTCTTGATCAGTACAAGTAACTACAAATAATGGCATGATAATTCTCGATTTTTCTAAACACACTAGTCTTCAGATGACTTGAAGTGTTTCCGTAAAATAATAAACTGGATAATGATAAAGGAAAACATCACGATCATGTCACCAAATGCGGTAAATTCGCCCCAATATTTTCCATCAGCAAATAAAAATGCAAAGAAAATATGCAAGCAAGACATCACGATGAACATGGCAGCCCAAGCAAAGTTGAGATTTTTCCAACCTTTTTCGCTGAGGTTTAATACTGGACCAAACAATCGTTGAATCAATGGCTTTTTCTCTTTACCAAAATAAGGTGAAAGTAAGAAAGCACCAGCAAAGGCTAAGTTTAAAATGGCAGCTTTAAGGCGAATATAGAAGTCATCACTTAACATCAGTGTGATTCCACCAAAGATCACCGTCATAAACAGAACTAACCATTGTTGCTTGTCTAAACGGAATTTTTGGAATACAAATAAAGCACCATATACCACAAGCATGGAAATAATTAGACCTGTTGTAGCAACAAGAATATTATTGTTATTAACACCACCTGCTGAGCCGATCAGTTGCAATAATGGATGATCAGTATTTTTTGGATCAACCGTCTTATATAAATAAAAGAAAATTATGAGGGGCACAAAGTCTAAAAGTGCTTTCATGTTAAAGTATCTTAGCCAGTTCAGGTTGATGGGATAGTATAAAAGATGCAAGGCGTAGATTTACATACTCACAGTAATATTTCTGATGGAACCATGACACCGATGTTATTGGTTGAGGCGGCCATCGAGAAAGGCATTCATACACTTGCTCTTACGGACCACGATAGCATGGATGGCTTAATAGAAGCTGAACAATTTGCAAAAAATCAACCAATTCAAATTATTTCTGGTGTAGAGATCTCTAGCCAATGGTCTAGACCTGCAACTAAAAAGAGCTATGGCGTGCATATTGTTGCCCTGAACATGCAAAATCCTGAACCTTTGCAACGTCTTTTAGCTCAACAAAAGAAAATCCGCGCTGAACGTGCCAAGCAAATTTGTGATTTATTGATTCCTTTAATTCATCAAGATATTTATGACGATGTGGTGGCAAAAGTAGATGGTGAGCCTGATCGTATTACCCGTACCCATATTGCCAAAACTTTAGTTGAAAAGGGTATCGTGCAACGTGCGCAAACTGCTTTTGACAAGTATATTAAAGAAGGTAAAAAAGCTTATGTGAAGTTTGATGGTTTGGGTTTAGAAGAAACCATTAAAGTTATTCATGAAAGTCAGGGTTTTGCTGTTTTGGCGCATCCGACTCGTTATGATTTGTCGGCAACCAATGTGCGTTATTTGATTGAAATTTTTGCTCAATATGGTGGTGATGCAGTCGAGCTGCCCCCCGCAATTGAACCTGCTTCTACACGGCAAATGGTCGATCGGATGATTGCTGAGTTTGGTTTAAAGGTTTCTGTGGGGAGTGATTTTCACGGGGATAATATGCCTTGGATTAAACTTGGAAATATTCCGCGAGTGAAAGAAGGACAGGTGGGGATTTGGGAAAGTTTTCGGTGATTGTTTATGTTGATTTATTAATGAATATTATATAGATAGTATATTTTGGGACACTTATACTTTTAAAGGTTTGAGTAGCTGATTATCATTCATGAATATCAAAAAATAATTGGTGATTGTAATTTCAAATCTGTGGTGCTATCGCGTTAGGCGACAGGGATGTCGCCGTTGGGTCGGGGTTCAGGATGTACCCCCTGACCCAACAAGGGATTTTTGTAACTTTTGATCCTTCAAAAGTTAGGCATCGCCTACACAAATCAATCTAAATTTTGCACGGTAGATGGGGCTATGCTAGCTCAAGAATATTGCGTTTTGAGCATTCTCAGTTTTTAGATATAGTTTAAATGCGTAATATCAGTTGTTTAGCATAAAAATCCCTCTAAGTAGAGGGATTCATTTCTGATTAAACAATCAATCTTCTTTCACGGTATATGGATTCTCAAAACCTAATTTTTTCAAAATTTCGATTTCCAAAGCTTCCATTTCCTCAGCATCTTCATCTGAAGTTTCATGGTCATAACCCATCAAATGCAATGTGCCATGCACCAACATATGGGTAAAATGTTCAATTGGGGTTTTCTGTTGCTCAATCGCTTCTTGCAACACCACAGGAATACAAATCACCAAATCCCCAATCGGGAATGTATCTAAGATTTGCGCCATTTCATCAGGTAAATCACTTGGGAAAGACAATACATTGGTCGGTTTATCTTTTTTACGATATTCCAAATTCAATTTATGACTTTCATCATTATCGACACACGCGATTCCGATTTCACAATCACTTTGTGTGTCGATATGACGCAATGTGGTTTCAATGACTTTTTTCAAATAAGCACGTTTGAGCACCAATTCTGGTGCTTCAAACGACTGTTGTAACGATAGGCTGAGTTTCAAAACCAATCCTTCATGTCAAACTTAAGCATGATCTTGATCGGTCGCAGGCGCTTGATGTTGAGCATCAGCAGCCGAATCATTCTCTGCAATGAGTGCTTCCTGACGTGCTTTGCGTTCAGCACGTGCTTCAGCGGTTAAACGATGTTGCTCACTGTCCCAACCCTCATAAGCTTCGACAATTTTTTGTACCAACTGGTGACGAACCACATCACGAGAGTGGAAGCGAGTAATGTGAATTTCTTTGATTTTCTCAATGATTCGCAATGCATGCGCAAGCCCAGATTGCTGACCACGCGGTAAATCGACTTGAGTAATATCACCTGTAATCACGGCACGAGAACCAAAGCCTAAACGGGTTAAGAACATCTTCATTTGTTCAGGTGTGGTGTTTTGTGCTTCATCCAAAATCACGAAAGAATGATTCAGTGTACGACCACGCATATAGGCAAGTGGGGCAACTTCAATCACTTGACGCTCAATCAATTTTGCCACTTTTTCAAAACCCAGCATTTCATACAAGGCATCATAAAGTGGACGTAAGTACGGATCAATTTTTTGACTCAAATCACCCGGTAAAAATCCAAGTTTTTCACCTGCTTCAACAGCAGGGCGAACCAAGAGAATTCTTTGAATTTCATTACGTTCGAGCATATCTACAGCAGCTGCGACGGCAAGATAGGTTTTGCCTGTACCCGCAGGGCCGATCCCGAAAGAAATGTCACTTTGTAAAATACGTTGCACGTAGCGTTTTTGATTTGCACCACGTGGATTGATACGACCTTTACGGGTTTGTAGCCAAACATCGTTTAGCCCCGTATGTTCATTATCCGAAAGATCTTCTTGAATTTCTCGGTCAGTTTGACTGCCTTGAATGAGGAGGTGAATGGTATCTGCGCTGACTTGAGGTGTGAACTCAGCTTCAGCATGTAAGCGCTGCAATAAACTTTCAGCTCTCTCAACAGCTTCTATATCTCCATCGATATAAAAGCTGTCACCACGGTGAGAAATACTGACTTCTAAACGTTGTTCGATTTGTTTCAGATGACCGTTATAAGCACCCAACATGCTTTTTAAACGTTCAACTGAAATACCCGGAAAAGCTACTGTACGTCGAATCGCTGCAGTCAAGAGATATCCTTTTTATAAATAAAGTCTATACCCTTACATTACGCCACGTCAGGCTCAAGATTCAAGAGTTCTCCGTAAACTAAATTTAGGGTCTTAATCTCTGTAATCTCAATCTCTGCAAAGCGTCCGACCCAAGAGGCGTCACCTACAAATGTTACTAAACGTGTATTGTCCGCAGTTCCGACCAACAAATTAGGATCTTTGTTAGAAACATTCTCAATTAAGACACGTTGAATCGTACCGAGCATCGCATCTGTCTTTTCAATGCTTGATTGTTTAATCCATTGTTGAACTTTAGCTAAACGCTCTTTCTTCACATCTTCAGGTGTGCTGTCTGGTAATTCAGATGCTGGCGTGCCTGGACGTTTCGAATAGATGAAACTATAAGAATGATCGAAATCTAAATCTTGGATAAATTGATAAGTTTCGGCAAAGTTTTCATCTGTTTCACCAGGGAAGCCAATGATGAAGTCTGAAGATAAATGCATATCTGGACGAACTTTACGAAGTTTGGCAATTTTTTCAATATAAACATCAATAGTGTGATTACGTTTCATCGCTTGTAACACATCATTTGAACCGCTTTGTACAGGTAAATGAAGATGTGAAACCATTTGCGGTAAATCACGATAGCATTGAATTAAATCATCATTAAATTCAAGTGGGTGTGAAGTGGTATAACGTAAGCGACCAATTCCAGGAATTTCTGCGACTAAACGAAGTAGGTCTGCAAAAGTACAGATTTCACCTTCAAAAGTTTCACCACGGTAGCCATTGACGTTTTGACCGAGTAGGCTAATTTCACGTACACCTTTTTCAGCCAAACCAGCGATTTCAGCTAAAACGTCATCGAGCGGGCGAGAAACTTCTTCACCACGTGTATACGGGACAACACAGAATGAACAATATTTTGAACAACCTTCCATGATGGAAACAAAGGCTTTATAACCTTCAACACGTGGCTCAGGTAAGAAGTCGAATTTTTCAATATCTGGGAATGAAATATCCACCAGTTTGATTTTTTCTTTTTTCGGCTTCTCAATTTGCTCAACGTGTTGATCAAGCATTTGTGGTAAACGGTGTAAAGTTTGTGGGCCAAAAACCATGTCCACATAAGGCGCACGTTTTTGAATGTTGTCACCTTCTTGAGAAGCAACACAACCACCGACACCGATCACTAAGTCTGGATTTTGTTCTTTTAGTTTGCGCCAGCGACCCAATTCAGAAAACACTTTTTCTTGTGCTTTTTCACGAATTGAACAGGTATTCATCAGTAGAATATCTGCATCTTTAGGGTCGGTGGTCAGCACATAACCGTGTGAGTCGCCTAAAAGGTCTGCCATACGATGACTGTCATACTCATTCATCTGACACCCTTGTGTCTCGATATACAGTTTTTTGACTGCACCGTCGACAGGGGTGTGCTGTGGCTGGGTTACAGTGTTTTCTGAGGCAGCTTTGGCACCATTGGGGATGAAGGTTTGAACCGTCATGGAGGCGTTTATCCTATGAAAAAGGGAATTTGGAACTTTATATAGAACCTGATTTTATCAGACTCATAAAAAGTGCGCTATTTTACAGTATTTAAATCAAACTCAGGGAAATATTTACGTCAGGTGATTTTTTAGGTGAAAATATGGATGAAAAATAGAGAAAATTATTAATGGCGAATCATAAGGTTACATAACACAACAGTAGAAATGAATTAGAATAACTAAACTAGTCACAAATCAGTGCGTCAGTAAGTTAAGGCATGTCATGCAGGTTGAGAGAAAAACGGTGTTAAAGCAACAACTTAATCAGAATAAATTAAAAGCTTACCTTTTAGGAATAATCGCGTGTACGGGTGTGCAGGTGACGCAAGCTGCTGAAGAAGATTTTAATAGTGCATTACGTAATGCCAATAGTCCAAGTGCATTGGAACAATATCGCTATAGCATGCAGAATGACGCACTTGGTTACTATCCAGAATATTGGTCACTAAATTCCAATCTCGCATTTCAACCTGCGTCAAATATTGTGAACTTTGCAAAACGCTATCCGCAATCTGCAATGGCTGAAAAATTAGCAGCAGATTATGTTGAGGAAAAAGTCAAACAAGCAGATTACGCAACGGCTCAACCTGTTCTCGCATATGTGACCAATCCAGACCAAGCAGAGCGCTGTGCGGTTGCCCAAGTTCGTGCTCGAACTGGTGATTCATTGGTTTTTGCTGAATTTAAAGATGTATGGTTGACTACAAGTTCACAGCCTGAGTCTTGCAATGGTTTAGGGCGAATGATGCTATCTAGTCCGTTAATGACGACACAAGACCGTCAACAGCGTCTATATGCACAATTACGAGCAGGGCAGTCTGGACAAGCGATTGCAACGGCACAAAGCTTAGGAATTAATTTATCATTAAGCCAACTCAATCAAATCCAAGCCAGTCCACTGAATTATTTATGGTCAGCGCCTAAAAGCAATGTGCAAGATTATGCTTATTTGGTGTACGCACTTGGACGTGCTGCAGATACTGATTTGACCAGTACTTTACAGTCTATGCCAAAACTGGTTCAAGACGTTCCAGCCGATGTGCAAAAATATTTGTATCGTACTGTAGGGTATATCGGTGGTACAACGGTCATGAAGAATAACTTCAACCGTGAAGTGCTGCAAAACTTTGATGCTAGTTATGGTGCGCCATTCAGCAGTGAAGAGTCAGAAGTGTATGCACGACAAGCCATTCGATTTGGGGCTTGGGAAAGTGTGATTCGTGCGATTGACAGTATGAGTGTGACGCAAAAGCAAGAAGACCGTTGGCAATATTGGTTGGCACGTGCTTCTGAACAACGCAATGATGCTCAATCGAAAAAAGCAGCCAATGAAATTTATCAGCGTTTAGCCATGTCGGGTGATGACTATCATAATCTGTTGGCAAAAGATCACTTGGGGCAAAAATATAGTGCTAACCCTGCCAAAGAACAGCCATCAGCAGATGATCAGCAACGTTTAAATCAAGACATTCATTTCCGTCGTGCATTTGCCTTGCGTAATATTAATGCACCTGCGACGTATACCAATCGTGAATGGAATTGGGCTGTACGCCAAGCGTATTTAAAACACGATGATGGACTGCTTTTAGCAGCATCGAAACGTGCAACAGAGATGGGTTGGTATGATCGTGCGATTTACGCCGCTGAACGCACAGAGAAAAAACATAACTATAATTATCGCTATGCAACGCCACACCAAAGTTTAGTGGTCAGCCATAGTCGAAATGCGGGCATTGATCCAGCTTGGGCATATGGCTTAATGCGTCAGGAAAGTCGTTTTGTTACGGCAGCACGTTCTCATGTGGGTGCAGGTGGTTTGATGCAAATTATGCCTGGCACAGCTAAGTTGGTTGCCCGACAAATGGGGGAAACCTATAACCCAGCTGCATTAAGCGATGCAAATACCAATATTCGTTATGGCACATTCTATTTGTCCATGATTCATGGGCAGTTGAGTAGCAATCCTGTTTTGGCAACCGCAGGTTATAATGCAGGACCAAACCGAGCTAAGCGTTGGCAGCCTGATTATCAAAATCTTTCAGCGGATCAATATACTGAATCGATTCCACTCAATGAAACACGTGACTACGTGAAGAATGTGATGACCAATGCAGCACATTACGGAATTTTACTTGGACAAGGACCTCAAGCGATTGAAAGTCGTATGCCGATTATTCCAACTCGAGTATCACAGTAAAAATTGGATCAAGTCAGCGTTTTATTGGTAAGTAAATGAATTTGAGTATTTTGCGTAAATTGAAAAAATCTTGCATGGCATGGGTTTTAGGCTGTGCAGGATTCTTTTTGTTTAATGTGCCGTTACATGCTGCACCGCAAATACAAGGCTATGTGATGCAGGTTCAATTAACGCCTGCGGTTTGTGCATTAGACTCGACTAAACAAAAGCAGCGTAAATGTTTAGAAGGTTATTCACTCACGATTACTGGGCTATTGCCTGAAACGACTGAGCGAAATTGTTCAACAAATAGTTCTGCGAGTTTGTCACCATTACAGGCTAAAGTTGTTGCACGTGTCATGCCTGAAGAAAATGCACGTGTGCAATTGTGGCGCAGTGTGGGTGGTTGCGTGCCGATGAATGCAGCACAATATTTTCGAACAGTGATTAATTTAGCAGATAAACTAAAAGTGCCGACAGAATTGACCAGTGCAGAAAATAAAAATGTGCAACATCATGCATTGAAGTCTCAGATTGTGCGTTTGAATCCAGGTATGAACAGTGAAAGTATCCGTTTTACCTGCCAAAGTTATGCGTCAAACCCAGTATTGACCGAGGTGCAAGTATGTTATCGGGTCAATGGTCAGTATAAACAATGTTCAAACCACATCGTGTCAAATTGCCCGAATACATTCTCGATCAAAGGGACATATTAGGTCTTTCAACAGATTTTATTCATATTTCCTATCATACTTTTGTTGAAATTCATTCTCTTTTACATGCAAGTGTCAAAGGATTGGAGTACAATCTTTGCCGTTTATGATAATTCGATTAAAACGGATTCAACCGTTTAGTCACATTAACGATCCTCAATTGGAGATAATTACATGAAGCAAGCAGTTCGTGTTGCCGTTACTGGCGCTGCAGGTCAAATCGGTTACAGCTTATTATTCCGTATCGCTAGTGGTGAAATGCTTGGTAAAGACCAACCAGTTATCCTTCAATTATTAGAAGTTCCATTTGAAAAAGCTCAAGCTGCGCTTAAAGGCGTAATGATGGAATTAGACGACTGTGCATTCCCATTGTTAGAAGGCATGATCGGTACTGATGATCCTAAAGTTGCATTCAAAGATGCTGACTATGCACTTTTAGTTGGTTCACGTCCACGTGGTCCTGGTATGGAACGTGCTGAACTACTTAAAGTAAACGGTGAAATCTTCATCGGTCAAGGTCAAGCGCTTAACGAAGTTGCGAGCCGTGACGTTAAAGTTCTTGTTGTAGGTAACCCTGCAAACACTAACGCTTACATCGCAATGAAATCTGCTCCAGATCTTCCAGCGAAAAACTTCACAGCAATGTTACGTCTTGACCACAACCGTGCGTTAACTCAACTTGCTCAAAAAGCGGGTGTTGCAGTTTCTGACATCGAAACGATGACTGTTTGGGGTAACCACTCTCCAACAATGTATGCTGACTACCGTTTTGCAACAGTAAACGGCGAAAGCTTAAAAGACAAAATCAACGATGCTGACTGGAATGCAAACGTATTCCTTCCAACTGTTGGTAAACGTGGTGCTGCAATCATCGAAGCACGTGGTTTATCTTCAGCTGCGTCTGCTGCAAATGCTGCAATCGATCACATGCGTGATTGGGCGCTTGGCACAAACGGCAAATGGGTAACTATGGGTATTCCTTCTGACGGTTCTTATGGTATCCCTGAAGGCGTAATGTTCGGTTTCCCTGTAACTTGTGAAAATGGCGAATACAAAATCGTTCAAGGTCTTGAAATCGACGAATTCAGCCGTGAACGCATCAACGTTACACTTGATGAGTTAGAAGGCGAACGTGCAGCAGTTGCTGACATGGTTAAATAATTGAATTTTAAAGATCACTGATCTTTTAGATTGAATTGAAGAAGCACTCCATTTTGGGGTGCTTTTTTATGGAAACTTATTGACGAAATGATTAACAAACAATTACAAGAACAATGCAAGATTGAGCTGAATTTAGAATGAAAAACAGTTAGTTTTAAACCTATTATCGTACTTTTAACAATAAGGAATAGAGGAAAATAAAATGTTTGATGAACAACCGACACTCAAATTATTATTTGATCAGTTAGGATTGGATTCTGATCAGGCTTCAATCGATCAGTTTGTGGAAAGCCATCAATTATCAAAAGGCGTCATGATGCACGAAGCAGATTTTTGGAATGATTCACAGCGTGATTTTATAGCCAGCCACTGGCGTAAAGATGATGATTGGTCTTTGGTGATTGATGAGTTGAGTGAATTATTATCACATAAACCATAGATTTTATTGAAAACGTGTTCTATATCAAGGAATGATTGAAATTTAATCACAAATTGAAACAACAAAAATAGCTGCGAGGCTATTTTTTTTATCTGAATTCTTATAAGTTAGTTGTATAAGTAAATACAATTTTTTTGATATAAATTTCACAATGATTAAATGACAGAGATTTGACCGAGGGAGGGCAGGAAGCTCATGAATAAACAACCATCTTTAGCCTTATTATTTTCTCAGCTCGGTTTGGCAAATAGTCCTGCTGCAATTGAGCTTTATGTCCGGACTCACCAATTAACCGCAAATCAAAATTTGCATGACGCACCATTCTGGAATAAATCACAGCGCGATTTTTTAATCAGTCATTTGGTTCAAGATGACGATTGGTCGATGTGGATTGATGAACTTAATCAACAATTACACATGGATGCTTATAAGTTACAAATGGCTTAAATTTTCCTTCCCCCAGAGCAACAAAAAAGATGGTCACTCAAGTTATTGGATGACCATCTTTTCTATACTAATTCAAATGTTGGTTTTAGCTTTGTACAAGTCTGTGTAGGCTGAACTCAATGCAACTTATTTTGAACCATTTGCGTGAACCAAGTTTCATTACGTACAGGTTTTAAAGCAGGGTGTTGTCTTAACAAGACCAGATCAAAATCAGCTGTCGCCATATATTTTTTGAGCCAGTGTCGCGTCAATGACAATTCATTTTTACTCACAGAAGCATAAGCAAGCATGAAATAAATATCAGCACTTTCATGTTGTGTCATAGGCTTTAAAATTTGCTGTGTGATCAATGCATAACGAACTTCTTTGGTTAGTTCGAAATAGATCATATAGGCTTTGGCTAAATGTAAAGACAAATTCACATACAAAGACATTGGCATTTCTTCATATTCAACACGTGCAGTTTCGAGTAACACGATAGCTTCTTGAAGAAAATGAATTTGCTCTTGTTTGGAGTTGCTTTGTTCAACCAATTGTAAACGTAAGTCACCACGTTCAAGCGCCAACTCAGGTGTATTGCCTGACAAATACAATTGATCCGTTTCGCCAATACGTGAAATGATTTGTTTTGTATTATCAAACATGTGCTGAATCCTCTTAATTTCTACACTCTATTATGAGGTCGATTGGCTAAATTTAAAGTGAGATAAATCGCGATACAGCGTTGCACTTTTAGGTTGAAGATTAGTGTCCAACTACAACAGACCATTATCGCTTCTGAGCCATGCCGTGATCGACAGCCGCTGATGTTTTGCTTCTATGACTTCATGGAGTAGATCGCTTTGAAACATGGCTATACGATTAGGTTTTGGTTCAATGAAATGCCAAGTGTTATTTTTATCTTGTAAATGTAGCTTGCCACCCCAGTCATCTTGCCATTGTTCATGTAAATAATACACAGCGGAAATCATTCTGCCATTTTTACCTTGTGGGTTATCACGATGTAAGGCATAAAACTCACCTGCGTTATAACAGGCAAAATGTGCTTCTACATCTTTGATCCCTAGATAAAAGGCACGATTTAAACTTTGCGAAAGTTGGAATAGAGCTTGAATATGCTGTTGTGCAATGGCTAAATTTTCATTAATCCATAGAATATGATCACTGCGAATATTACTCACAACACCATTTTGAATCGCTGCATCACGAAATTCATTTAAATGTGATGTACACTCTTTGACCAATTGATGTACGTATTCTAAAGAATAGGCATGATCAATAATGGTAAATCCATGTTGATCTAAATCATCAAGAATTTGATCAACATTCCAAGACTTTGGGACAAGAGAAGCTTCCATAAATGACCAAAAATAACCGAATAAAATAAGCTTGTTATTTTAGAACAAACGATGGGCAGTGAAGAAACATTTTTTCGTGTTAAAATATGCGTTGAACTCAGGAATTAATCGAAACATGAATTACCGTCACCATTTCCATGCAGGCAACTTTGCCGATGTCATGAAACATGTGTTATTGCTGCAACTTTTGACACGTCTCAATGCTAAAGACAAACCATATCGCTATATAGATACACATGGTGGTGCGGGTAAATATGACTTATCTACCTCTGAGGCGCAAAAGTCAGGTGAGTTTTTAACAGGGATTCATCGCCTTGTTAAACTCGATGATTCAATTAAGCGTAATGCGCCTGAAGGCGTAAAACAATATCTTAAAATTGTTGAAGATATGCGTGCAGGTTCAGGCAAAGGTGCTTATCCTGGTTCGCCGTGGTTTGCCATCGAAGCGATGCGTGATATTGATAAAGCGACTATTTTTGAAATGCAACGTGATGTGTTTCAACAGCTTTATTTTAATATTCGTGATAAACGTGCGGGCTTGCATGAGCGTGATGCTTATGAAGGTCTTTTAGGTGTAATTCCACCAAAAGAAAAACGTGGTTTGGTGATGATCGATCCACCGTACGAAGTCGAGCGTAAAGATTTTCCGCAATTGGTTGAATTGATCGTGGCAGCTTATAAAAAATGGCCGACAGGTGTCTTTGCGATTTGGTACCCAATCAAAGACCGCGCGATGATTGAGCGCTTTGAAAAGAAAATGTTTAAAACAGGTATTCGCCGTCAATTGGTCTGCGAAGTCTGCGTATGGCCTGATGACACGCCAGTAGGTTTAAATGGTTGTGGGCTATTGGTGATCAACCCACCTTGGAAATTCTCTGAAGATGCAGATGAAGCATTACAGTGGTTATTCCCTCATTTACGTATGAGTGAAAACGGTGGGCATGCTGCGGTACGTTGGTTGGTGGGTGAATAAGACATTCACTTACGGTAAATCATGAGTGTAAATGATATAAATTACAAAATTGAGACGAAATAGATTAAGTAATTTTTATCATTTTCACTTAAAAATGAATGCAGTAAATTGATTGGTGGAATATCAACAGCTCTAAAAATAGGAGCCATAGATAGGATTTTAAAATGACAAATATAAATAAACCAGAAAGCCCGAATTCTTCTCATCAAGACTTAGGATATGATGGCATCACATTTGAAGTTGAAGAAGAAGAGCACACACATGAAGGGCAGAAGGTGAAACGTCGCGGAATCTATTTGTGGCCAAATTTAATTACCACTTCAGCATTGTTGTCGGGATTCTACTCGATTATTGCCAGTATGAATGGTGATTATACTCAGGCAATTTATGCGATTTTTATCGCTGCACTGCTTGATGGTTTGGATGGGCGAGTTGCACGTGCGATAGGCGCACAAAGTGCTTTTGGTGAGCAATTCGATTCGTTATCAGATTTATTGGCTTTTGGTGTTGCACCTGCGATCCTGATGTATAGTTGGAGTTTACATGATTTAGGTCGTATCGGATTGGCGGCCTGTTTTGTCTATACTGCATGTGCTGCATTTCGTTTAGCCCGTTTCAATGTGCAAATCGGTGTAGTCGATAAGCGTTATTTTATTGGCGTTGCTAGTCCATTGGCTGCGGTTATGATTATTTCATTGGTTTGGGTAGGTCGAGATTTTCCTTATATTTTTGACCTAAAAGATATTACGATTCAATCAATTAATGCTGCGATTATTATTGCTGTAGGATTGTTGATGATTTCAAATATCAAATACTATTCGTTTAAAACTGTAGATCGTAAACGAGTTCCTTTTTTTGTATTACCAATCGCTGTTTTTATCCTTGCTGCGATGACCTATAATATTCCTGTAGGTATTCTGGTGATTTCAGTTATCTATGCGATTTCTGGATTTGTAACGACTTTTCTTGCACGTAAAAATACGGTTGCATAAGATGAGCTAAATAAAAATGAATAATTAAAATGGTGAGGAGCTTGATATGCGGTTGTTTCAAGATTTCTTAGATCAGTCTAGGCAACTGAATCAAGCTCAAAAACCTATAGAATTACAATATCATCCACCCAAAGATAAATATAAAATCATTCACCAAAAACTGGTCATCGCAGATCTTCCTGCGCCATTACATTATTTCAACTTCTTTAGCTTTATGGGTCAGCCCAATAGTGCAGTTTTTTGCAACCAACGTGAAGTTTCGACAAGCGCATTAGATACGGCAACAGTTTTGGTGAGCTCTAGTCCAAACATGGTTGGACAACTCAATTCATATTCAATAAAAAATGATTGCCAATTTTCCAATGATGAAAATCATCAGGTGAGTTTTGAGTTTGGACAAAAAGAAAAGCTATTTGGAAAATTACCAAGTTTTGAAATTCAAAGACAAGATGATGAACTTAGTTTTAATTTAAAAGTGACTACCATGCCACTGGTTTCATATTTTAGCTATTTAAAATTTGGGTTTGCAGAGCATTGGTCTTTGCTAGCACATTGCGAGGGCACGATTCAATTTAAACAGGAAAAATATCAAATTCAACAAATGGGTGCTTTTGAATATTTGAGAATGGTGAACTTTCCTTATCTTCCACATGCTTTATATGTCTATCAAATTGTGCAACTCAGCGAAGACTTACAAATGATCTGTATGCATAGTCGTGATCAAATGAACAGTATTTTATATTCACGAATTTATTTACGTGATGCTCAGAATAATCAAATGACGATGCTAGATAAGAAAGCGCATTTTAATATTGACCGAGTCTTTCCTAAAGTTAAAACGCCAAACCAACAAGAAATGTACTTGCCACGTGAGTTTGGGTGGCAATATCAAGATGAAAATATTCAAATCAATCTAGAAGCGCAAAGTCGTGGCGATTATAAATTTGGTTTAGGTGCAGGCTATGTCGGTAGCTTTAGTTATCAACTTCAAATTAATGAAGACCTATATCAAGGCGAAAGTGGTTATTGTGAATACATCGATTGCCGACCTTTAAAGTGGCAAGAAATAGATAAAGAGAATAAAGCTTTTAATAAATCTGCAAACCCTGCCCTAATTATGCTTAAAAAATAGCAAAAAAAGCGGTTTTTGCAGAATAAATAAACAGACGGAGCAGTTTTTTAAAAATAAATTCTAAAAGGGGTTGCACCCCATCAGAAATGCTGTAGAATGCACATCCATCGGTAGTGATGAAGATTAAAACTTCTGATAAAACAGTGACTTAGTTAAGGTTGATTGAGTTAGGTTTTAGAAAGAAAGTTTAAAATAATTTGAATTACTGGTTGACTTTGAAGAGATTCGGAGTAATATAGCCGACCTAGCTTGATGCTGACGAAGCATTGAGAAGATCATTAAGAGAATATGG